>NZ_JBTHHI010000005.1:0-71896 GCF_054353835.1 Mycoplasma sp. 5912
ATAATACAAAACGAATTCAATCTGTTTTAGATTGAAAATCACCTCAGCAATATGCAGAGATGATACAATGTTAATTTTCTGTTAATTTTTATGTCCTTGTTTAAATTATATTTTATTTTTTCCACACCTTATTGCAACTAAAAGAAAACTAGGTTAATAACCTAGCTATTAAATACTAATTTTCAAGTTTTCTTCATTTGTAATCTGTTTTACCAAGTCTTTTAAGTTCCAAGGTATTGCTTAAAAATACTATTACACCTGATAAAAATCCTAAGAATGCTACTGATAAAGCAACTAAGATAATGATACGATATCCTTGTAAACTTGGATTTGGTGTTCCATCGGTTGTAAAATGTTTTCCAATACCTGCTAAAATAGGTGAAAATCAAGCATCTGATGATGAACCAATAAATGACATAATACCAACCGATGAAGCATAGGTTCCTTTTTCAATATGAACTTCATTAACTTGTGCATAACGTAATGTAGCCATCGCTCACACACAGGTCCCAATTACAACAAATAATAAACTACTAATTCCAATTACCACAAAAGAACTTTTTATATATCCTATTAAAATGGTTCCTGCAAGCGAAATAAGTGCCAATGTAGTAGCGATAATTAAAAATAATGTATATGAACGGCTTTTATCTGCTCAGATTCCGACTATTCAAGAAATGAAGATTCTTAACACATATGCTATCAAACCAGTTAGTATCAATACCAATGTTTGGGGTGCATGATACTCATTTGTCATCATTTGCAGAGCATAAAATGGAACCACCGATTGGAAGATGTACATTCCCATTATAAAGAAAGCTAATGCTCATAATTTTCAATTACGGATTGATTTTCAAAATGAAAATAATGCTGCCTTCAATTTTGCATATGTAAATGGTGTTTTGGGTTTATTGGATTTTTCTCTTGGTTTTTCAGGAACAAAAAATAAGGTAAGCACAGCAATTGCTAATAAAAATACTGCTAAAATAAACACAAAAACTGAAAACGGTACACCTTGATTGCTTGCTGGATTTTCTTTAACTACTGGGTATCATAATTTAATAAATAAAAACAATAACACTCATACAAAAATAAATCCAATAATACCATTAAATGAATTAACTACTCCATATGCAATTCCTTGATTTTCCTTAGTTGCTTGTTGTGAAACAAGTTTTCAAAGTGGTGCTCAAAAGATTAGTGTGGAACTTATACCCCATAATCCTCAAATAATTGCATATTGTATATATAATCCTTCATTATTATCATAAGTATAATTTTTAGTAGTTAATAATGCAGCCCCGAATCAAAATGAAATCAAAGCAGTAGTGACACAGGCTCCAAATAACAGTCATCTCGAACTATATTTGTTAGCTAAAAAACCTCCTGGTAGTTGAGTCAATAACTTAACTATACCTATAATTGTTATCAAATTAGCAAGTTGATCCTCTCGGATACCTAAGGTTTGGTTAAAGTTTGGGATAATATTTCTAAGATAATACGGAATTGCAATAACAAATACATCAGCAGCAGCCAAAATCGTTAATGCTATTCATTGCTTAGGGGTGAATGATTTAAATCTCGCAAACATATTTTCCTTTCTTGTAAGAAAATAACATAATTTTATGTAAATGTTTCTATATATGCAAATAATATTATATAGTATTTTCGAATATGTAAGATTTTTTGAGTTGATTATAATTAAAATTATGCAAAAACATTGCTTTGTAGTATTTTTTTTGCATAATTTTAAGGTGTTTCATTTCTTTTTATACCTTGTTTTTAAAACGAATTTTAAAACCAAAACAAACACATAATTTTGAATATAAATCTACGTATATGATATAATAAAGAAATTAAGGAGAAATATGATAATTAAGAACAAATTACTCTTTATATCTGCAAGTGTTTCCGCATTAGCACCAATTGCTTTAGTTGTATCTTGCAATTCAGGAAGTCATAAAACTGGCGAAGAAGCAAAAAGAGAAGTAGCAGATCAAATATTAAATAACTATGAAAATATTTATAAGAACAATAATACATTATCTTCATTAGGTGTAAGTGGAGTTTCATTTAGTATCGATGCTGAAACTAAAGAAGAAGTAAGAGCAGAAGTGATAAAAGATTTAGCTGGTAAAGATGATGCTTTTGTGCAAAAACTTATTGAATATCTAAAAGATACAAAAGAAGCTACATCAGCTTATATATCAGGAAATACACCAAATGCAGCAAGTGGAGTAAGTAAACTTCAACAAAAATACGGGAGCGATGCTGTTCAACTTATGACAACAATATCTAATATATATCTAAAAATTACTCCAATTATCACTAAATCACTAACCAAAAATATTTCTGGTAGTTTGAATTTATAGGGTAAGTAAATTATAAATATTACTATTTAAATAAGGAAAATATGACATTAAAACGAAAATTTATTTCTTCTTTTACTGCTGCTTCTGTTATAATACCTGTTGCTTTAACAGTTGCCTGTGCTCCGATATACAATAGTCAAGAAGCAAGTAAAAAGTCACATCAAGGAACTACAAACGAAGAAGATATTAGACAGATCGCTAAAAATAATGAAAATATTAATGTTATAAAGCAGAACCTTGCTCAAAAATTTACTACATTAATAACATCACAAAGTTCTAGTATTAATAATTCATTAGGTATTCATATTTCTTTTCCTGCTGACTTAACTAATGAAATGAAACAGGCTGCTCTTGAGGGGTTACAGCAAGTTAACGATATTAATGAATTAAAAAGATTGGAATCTTTTATTGAAGATACCAAAAGTTTATCTCATAAAATTACTTCTTCTGCTTTAACAGGTAATATTGACCTTAATAAAATTCAAAATGAAGCAAATGCTTTAGAGAAAAAAACATAACACACCCGAAGATAAAAAAATATTAGAACTATATTTAAACATTATCTCTAAAATGAATTCAAGGGTGTCTCAATGAGCAAGAAGTAAATCAAACTCAATCCCTAATACTTACTCTAATATAAATAATTATGGTTCATATGGTTCAAATATTTATGGTTTAGATTACAGGTAAAAAACTGTTTTTTATTTATAAAAAGTAGTATTATATATAAGTATTCAGAGGTTGTAATGTCAACTAAAAAGAAGTTATTTTGAATTACTACATCAGTTATTTCTGCTGCAACAACATCAGCAGCAGTTATTTTTAGTATAAATTCAAATAACGAAAATAATTTTATTCAAACAAAGACAAATATTTTTAATGATAAAGGAACTGGTGTTAAAAAAGACGATGAATCAAAAATGAAAGATTCAAAGGCTGATATTATCAAAAATCCTAAAAATACCGAAAACCATAAACTTCCTGATTTAGAACCTATTAATAAAAGACTAGAAGTTAAATTTACAACCAGAAAGGAAAATCTACTTGCTCAAATAAGTAGGACTTTACAACAACAGCTTGTCTCATACCAAGCAAATATTAATAATGAATCATCAAAAGATTTTTTAAGTGAAATTCACAGCAACTTAGTAAACTTAGAACCAAAAAATGTGGATAACTTAGTTAAAATTTGAAACAAATTAATTACTTTTATCAACAGCACAGAAGTTAAGACACCACAAAATCTAAATGATGAAATCGTCAAATTAAAGCAAGAATACAATAATCTATATAAACAAGAATTTGAAGTATTTGAGAATATTATAAACAAATATAATGTCATTATTTCTGTAAAATATAAAGAGCAACAAAAATTACACAGTTTTCCTGTCGTTCCAGTTAATCCTATTAGTGATACTAAACAAAAAAACCCAAAAGACAATAAACAGATAAATAAAATAACAAAAAAATTACACGAAGAGAACATCAAAGAATTTATAAATGAGTATTTAATCTTTAGAACTTATAACCATCTAGAATTACTTAAAAATTATAAAGAGCAAATTTTTATTACATTTAGCAAAATCATTAAACAACTTGATACAAATGATGTTGTTTTAAAACAAGCAATATTGCTTATGAAAGAAATTTCAAATAATATTTCAAAAGTTGCTGATTCAAAAGATGCGGATTATAAAAAGAAAGAAAATGCTATTTTAGTTAATCTAGTTCAAAAACACCAAGAGGCATTTTTATTCTTACAAAAAATAAATCCTATTTATTCCAAAATAGTTAAAATTATTAATGAAAATCAGAATCCAAAAGAAATAGACAAAATAAGTTAGATGAATTTAATCCATAGTTATAACTATGGATTTTTGTAAAAAATGAGATTTTATAAAATTTATCAACTTATTATGTTGTTTATTATATAACTAAGAAGAAAAGATTAATATAAAGTAAGAAGCTGGGTTGGTACCACAACGGTGTCCTACTTTAGTGAATTTGGACAATAAATTGATATCAAATTATTGGTAAAGTTATATAGGCTGCACATATGTGAAGTTTTTAAAAAAAATAACAAGCAAACTTGTTATTGGTCAATTATTTGAAATGGAGCGAGTAAAGGGAATCGAACCCTCATAGTCAGCTTGGAAGGCTGAAGTTCTGCCATTAAACTATACTCGCATCTTTATTTACTATTTAATTATAGCACTAAGAGTTTTTTTTCAAAGAAAAAAATTATTTATTTTTTTAACTTGCTTTTTGTTAAAATATTTATATATTATCTATTATACATAATTTTAGGAGAATAATGGGCTTTTTTAAGAATTTAATCAATAAGGTTTTTAAACGAGATAAAAAAACAATTGAAGAAAAACAGCAAGAAATAGAGATCCAAAAACAAAAAGAAATTATTAATAGTGAAAAATTTAGAAAATACGAAAGTGGCCTTTCAAGTAGTTCAAATTTTGGTAAGCAACTTCTCGAGATTCAAAATCGACATTTAAAAATTGATGAAGATTTTTTTGACGAATTAATGGAGCTTTTAATAATGTCTGATATCAATTCTTCATTAGTTGATGTTATGCTTGAAAGAATTAAAAAGGAGGTTAAAACCAATAATATCGATGATCCAAAGCTTATTGGTGAAATAGTTGCTGATCAAATGTTTTTAATTTATACAAATGATTCAGTAACTAATACACAATTAGATTATCAAGACAACAGGCTAAATGTGTTTATTTTTGTCGGAGTAAATGGTTCTGGAAAGACTACTTCAATTGCTAAGATTGCTTATAAATATATAAATGATGGTAAAAAAGTATTAATCGCTGCTGCTGATACATTTAGAGCAGGTGCAGTAAATCAATTAGGAATTTGAGCTGAACGCATTGGTGCTGATATTATCAAACCAACTAAGAATGGTGAGGACCCTGCTTCTGTTGTTTATAAAGCATTAGAGAAATCAAAAAATGAATCATACGATTTATTAATCATTGATACTGCTGGACGCTTACAAAGCAAGGTAAATTTAATGAAAGAATTAGAGAAAATGGTTGGCATCATCAAGAGATTTGAACCATCAGCTCCACATGAATCATTGCTTGTTTTAGATGCAACTACAGGACAAAACGGATTATCACAAGCAAAAAGTTTTAAAGAAATTGCTGATTTAACTGGTATTATTTTAACTAAAATGGACGGAACTTCTAAGGGTGGAATTGTTTTATCTATAAAAGATGAATTTGGTTTATCAGTTAAATATGTTGGTTTAGGTGAAAAACTAACTGACTTACAAGAATTCGATTTAGAGTTATTTATCTATCAGATGACTAAGGATTTAATTGATGTCTAAGAAGAGTTTAGAAAATTTAACAAAATACAGTAAATTATTTGAAAAATATCGTAATTTTTTAACACAAAATCAACAACAACTGTTTCAGTTATATTTTTATCAAGATCTCTCGTATGCAGAAGTTGCTGAAATTGTTGCTACAACCAGAACATCAGTTTATGATACAATTAAACATACCATACAAAAACTTGATAAACTGGAAGAAAAAATGCATTAAAAGCAAGGAAGTTCCCTTGCTTTTATGATATTTAAACTGTTTTAATAACTACTTCTTTTGAATAATGTTCGCCTTTAAGGTTATCTCTTTCAACATGAATAATTTCAATTTTTTCATTTCCTTGTGTATGCAAGCCATGTTTTTGTCCACGACGGAAACCTTTAATTAAACCTTCTAATTCTTCTAATGAATTAGCTTTTGCAATGACTTCATTGCTAGATAATAATTTTGCTTTGTATTTATACATTTTATCTCCGTTTCTATGTATATTATATTATATCTTAGCAAAGATTGGATTTATAACAACAAATAATTAAGATAATTTAACTAAGATTACGAAAATAATATGAAAATAAAATTTTTGTTTGTGTAAATATAATATAGAATTTATCTATGAAAAAGAATAAACGAATATTTTGATTACTATCATCATTAGCAACTGCACCTATTTTAGCAGTTGCTTGTGCTAATAAAACGCAAGAAAAACCAAGAAAAGAAATTAAAGAAACTCCGATTGAAATAAAAAAACCTGTCGATACACCACCTAATCAACAACCCAACAATCCATCAAAAAAACAAGGTAATCCAGAAAATCATGAACCTAAAAATGATGAATCATCAACTCCTAAACCAAAAACCCCAGTTTCAGATAGTCAACAGCAGCAACAACAACCAATTGATAAACCAAAGAACGATGAGACTTCAAAAGATGTTAAAACACCAGATAACTCAGAAAACAAAACTAATACCGATTCAAGTAAGCAAAGCGAACAAGAAATAAGAGAAATCCAAAAGCACCCTGATACATCTAAAACTAACCCACAGCAATCAATAATGAAAAATGATTTTTCTGATGTTATAAACTTACAAAAAAATATCACTATAACTAATGCAAACAAATTCTACAAAGAACATGATTCTGCTGCAGCATGATTAAAATTAAAAACTGAAAAAAGCAATTTACTTAGCATACTAAATATTAATAATGAACTACAGAATAAATATAATGTAGCATTTACTGATACAAATAATGATTTTTATACAAACCAAAATAATGGAACAATAAATAATATTGCATTAACATTTACTACTAAAAATCCAAATATTGAAGAAAAAACTTTAAGATTCAATATAAATGGTTTTAAAGTAAATAATTCTACATCAAAAACAAACCAAAAAGAAAGTTTTTTAAGCAAAAAAACACTTACCGATAAGGTAACTAGACTCTTTCCATCGTTGCTTGCTTATATGTTAATGTATTCAGAAGATCCAAATAAATATAATGAATTACAAATGCAGGCAAAAGAAGATGAAACAATTATTAATTTTGAACAACTATTTAATAAAAATACTAGCTTATTTACAAATGGGGTGGCTTCCTTAAATGATTCATTAAAAACACAGTTTTTAGAAAAAAATAAATCATTAGAAAACTTATATGAATATAAAATTACAGGTGTTAAATTCAACGATGAAGCAGGAACCTTAGGAATTCAAGTATTAATCGAAAATCAACATGATAATCATTCAAATGAAGCAAGTATTAATCAAGAATTTGAATTTAATGGTTTAAGAAAACTACAAAAAGATGTTAATATGCAAAACGATATAGTTTCTTACTTTATTACAGCAGCAGACTTAACATCAATTATTACACAAAACAATAATTTAAAACAAACAATTGACAAGCATAAAAATCCTAGTGCAGATATAGATATCACAAGTGAAATAGGTGACGTGCAACTTGCTCTTATCACTAAAAAGATATTTGATAAATTATTAGTTGATGTAACTGATCCATTAGGTGCATATAAAGTGACGTATGCTTCATTAAACACTAAAAATTACATCGGTTTACAACAAGGATTTGTGTTATATCCATACTTTAGTAGACTTAATCAAAATATAAATAGTTCCGCATCTGATAAAACAATTCAAAATATGAAAGTTATAATTAAAAAATCAACTACAAATGGATACAATGTAACTTTTAATTTTGATGTTATCACACCTATAGGAGTAAGAAATTCATATAGTGATCTTTCTGATAACGGCTATGATGAAGAAAAAAATATTGTTCATCACGTAATTGGTTCAGTAAGATTGGATGCACTTGAAAAACGCTAAATCTGTCTTTTCAAAAAATACTAGTATTTTAAAATATTCGTTAGCTATTACTAATGTAGGTTTATGAACATCTGAATTAGATTTAGTTAATAAGTGATTTAGAAATAAGCAAGAAAATTTACTGGATTTAGGTTGTGGAGCAGGTAGAACATCATTTAATCTACAAGAATTAGGATATCAAAATATCTATGCTATTGATATTTCAAAAGAAATGGTTGATACAGCATTGCAAATAGCAAAATTGCTCCCTAATAATACAATTCGATTTAAATATATGGATGCTTGTGATTTAATTTTCCCAAACAACTTTTTTGAATATACTTTCTTTTCTTTTAACGGTTTTATCGGAATACCATCTGAAAAATCTCGTATTCTGGCATTAAAAGAAATTTATCGTACATTAAAACCAAACGGAATCTTCATCTTTACAGCACACCTAAGAGATGAAGAAAAATATAGACAAAGATTAAAACTAGAAAACATTCAACAAACTCAGGAATTTAAAATTGAAAGCAAAGGAGACTTAATTTTTAAAAACGAAGATGGTTTTTATGATTTCTTTCACCTTTATAATAAAGATGAACTGGTTAATTTGCTAACTGAAAATGGTTTTGAAGTCATTTCTATAATAAATAGAGATGAAAGTTATAACGAAACAAAAGAAGTTATAGAATTTGCTGATAATACTTACTTTTGAATATGTAAAAAAGTTTAAACCACTAGTGTGGTTTTTCTTTTATCGCTTGCTCATAGATATTTTCGATATCCTTAAGAGTTCTTGTAATTTTTAAATCCTCTAATTTAAAATCTACTTTATAACCTGATCCTGTTGCCCTTTTACTTGTTTGTTCTTTGCCTCTAAAATGAATATTTTGAATCTTACCATTAATTTTTACTGTCCCGTATTTTATAACTAAATCATTTTTAACTTTTTGCAAACCAAACTTAAAATCATCTTTATGGATAAAACTTATATATAAGTCATTTGGTGCAATATCCAAGAATGCTATAACATCCCAAGACTTATTTTCTTTAATCCCTTCATGTTGAAATTTCTTACTAACATCCAAGGTAGCGGTTTTTATTTCGATTTTAACTCCATCTACTACTATATCTCAATCACCGAATCCATCTTGTTGATAGATAACTTCCTTATTTAATTCCTTAAATATAGTTGTAAAAAACTTTTCTCCAACTCTACCTCTTTGATCAATTTGGATTTTTCTTATACTTGCAAATTTATCCGTTAATTTTCAAGGATGCTTATTAATTTCTTCATCAATTAATTCAATCAATTCTTCATAAATACTTTTAATCATTTTTTATCCGTTCTTCAATAGCATCAATAATAAGTTGTGTTCTAAGATTATTAGCAGAGTTTGTCGATTTAAAACTTTTAGATTTTCAATCAACACTTTCAATTATTTTTTGTATTCTTTGTTTTTCTTTTAAAATAACAATACCATATCCTCGATTATGTGGTAATTTAGAAAAACTTGTTTCTAAACTAACTTCTGAAAATGTTGTAGATGGTAGATAATAATCACACTTATCCAACATTTTAACATTTCTTTTTGAACTCGGTGTAGAGCCATTACTTAAAGAATATACTTTTATCCAGTCACTAACTTTTTTGGGTGGTTTAATTGGTTTTACACTATGAGATGGTAGTTTTGTTCATATCTGAAAAATACTTTTAACATTAATAATCTTGTTATTTGGATAATGAAATTTGTCATCATTTACCTTAAATTCTGCTGCTAAATAAAAATTCTTGTTTATTCTTAGCATCGGTGATCCTTTACCATTAGAATTAAAGAGTGGAGGTAAAATAAAACATATAAAGTCACAAAATTTTGCTGCATGATTGATAAACTGTAAAGCAAGTTGTCCACGAAGTCCAAAGGGTGGATTTCCAATAACAATGTTTCTTTCGTTTTTAGGATAATATTCTAATCAATCCTGTTTGATAATACTCTCTATTTGTGGTTCAATATCAAATGCATAAGTTTGATTAAATAATTCCTTAGGAAAATTATTAGAAAAACTCCCATTTCCAGCCGATGGTTCTATTAAGTCATATTCTTTTAAGTCTATATCATAGTGTTTTTTAATAAATTTAACCGTTTTTTCAATCATTTGTTTAGCAACCTTTACTGGCGTAAAAAACTGATCCATATTTTTATAATACTGCTGCTCATTAAAATCAGCTTGATATTTATGATTTAAAAGTTTATTTATATGGTTAAAGTAGTTGCTTGGTACTTCTTGCTTTAAAATTCAACGATTTATTGTCCCAGTATGTAGGTTTCATAACTTTGCTATATCATTTATCGAATGTAAATTCAATATTTCGCTTTTGAATACATGGTATAAGTGTTTTTTATCCATATTATTTTAATCCTAATAATTTATCCACACGATCTAGCAAAGAATCTAAATCCTTTTCTTTTTCTTTAACTTTTTCTTCAGATTTTTTTATATTTTCATCGTGTTTTTTTATTGTTTTAACACTAAAATCACTTAATGGATCAATATTTTCTTGCTTCTGAATATCATTGATAAAAATATGTTGAATATTATTAAAATCTATATAACTTGTTTTTTCTTTTATTTCTATATATCCTAAGTATTTAATTAAATTATGTTCTATGGATTGGATTAGTAATTCTTGTTTTCTGCTAATATTTGCAACTTTGATATTAGCACCTAATTCCTTGATTCCTGCTATTTTTTTTCCTTTTATTGATTTAGATGTTATAGGTAGTTTTGAGCCCTTTATTTTGCTTCAATAACCTTGTTTTGAAACAAATAAATATTCATCTTCTAAATTAATTATTCTAAAATCACTAACTTTATCACTGAGTGACAAGTAAACACCTTTTATCCCTTTTGCTTTGGTTCCATAAGTATTAATTTCTATTTCAGGATAGCAAGTTATTAGTGATTCATCGGAAACTATTAAAAGATGGTTTTGGTTATTTGATAAATAAGCACCAAGCATAATATCATTATCAATTAAAGACATTGCTACATAAGTTTTATTAACTCTTTGGACAGCAAAATCACTTAATTTGGTTCTTTTGAAAAATCCGTTTTTGCTTCCAGTGACAATAAATAAATCAGAATTTCAATCTGCTACTTCAATCACAGAGATAATCTTTTCATCTATTTTAAGGTTGAAAAGTTCTTTTAAAGATGTTCCATAATCTTTTCATTTATTTTCAGTTATTTTATGAATAGGTAGAATTATGTAATTACCTAAATTAGTAAACACTAGTAAATTATGCATTGTATTCATTTTAGATATATGAATAATGTTGTCATCTTCCTTAAGATAATAATTGCTTAAATTATTATTTTCTTGTGTTTTTTGACTAAATCTTTTAATATAGCCATTTTGCGAAACACAAATATAAACATCTTCTTCTTTAATTAAGTCGGTTTCTTTATATGAAAAATCAAAACTTTCAGTTTCTATCAAGGTTTTTCTCGGACTAGCAAACTCTTTTTTAATTTCATTAAGTATTTTTATAATAAAATTATTAAATTTTTGTGGATCACTAAGCAGTTGTTCAATATGAGCAATTTCTTTTTCTAAATCTTCTTTTTCTTTTAAATATGCCTGTTTATCTGTCTTACTTAAACGGTATAATCTTAACTCAGCAATTGCTGTTGCTTGAATTTCACTAAATGCAAAATAATGCATCAAATCTTTTATCACACCTGCTTTTGAACCTTCTGATTGACGGATAACTTTAATAACTTTATCTGTAATTTCAGAAACTTTAATAAAACCTTTAACAATTTCTAAACGTAATTTGTTCTTTGTTAAATCATATTGCAATGTCTTGGTTTTTATATTCTTAACTTGCAATGAATAACTTTCAAGCATATCTAATAGAGATAAAAGTTTAGGTTGATTGTTTTGAATTACAGTATTATTATATGAATAAGAAACCTTAAGTTGTGTTTTTTGGTATAAATATGATAACACACTTTGTTCATTAACACTTGGGTGCATCGTAATAAGAATATTTATTCCATTTCGATCAGATTGATCCTTAATTTCAATTACCCCATCGATTTCACCTTTGTTAATTAATAAATCAATTTCATATACCAATGCTGATTTAGCAACTCCATAGGGAATCTGTGTAATTTCTATATACTTATAATTATCTTTTGTATATAAATTACATTTACTATATAAATGTATTTTTTCTTTTGGATTATTACCAAATTCAAAAGCATCATTAATCCCTTTGATTCCTTTGATAATCCCACCTGTCGGAAAATCTGGTCCAAAAATGTATTTTTGAACTTCTTTTAAGGTTATATAAGGCTTTTTGATTTTTGCAATAGTAGCATCAATGACTTCACCAAGATTATGTGGTGGTAAATCAGTAGCCATACCAACAGCAATTCCTTTTGCTCCATTCACTAATAATGTAGGGAAAATTGATGGTAGCACAGCAGGTTCTTGCTCACTATCATCAAAGTTAGGAATAAATGCAACAGTATTCTTTTTTAAATCATTTAAAATATATTGACATACTTTTGATAATCTTACTTCGGTATAACGCATTGCAGCAGCAGGATCATTATCTACTGACCCGATATTCCCATGCATATCAAGTAACGGAATATTTGATTTTCAAGACTGTGACATATTAACCATCGCTTCATAAACCGATGAATCACCGTGTGGGTGGTATTTACCGATAACATCACCTACTACTCTAGCTGATTTTTTATAAGACTTATCATAATCAAGACCTAATCCATACATTGAATATAAAATCCGCCTTTGAACGGGTTTTAACCCGTCTTTAATATCTGGTAATGCTCGTTGTTGGATAACATATTTTGCATAGCGACCAAATCTTTCTGCCATTATTTTATCTAATGATTCATTTATTATTTTATCTATAATTGCTTTTTCAGTTGCACTCATATAACTCCTTAATAATTTAATTATATAATTTATTCTTGTATTTTGTTAAAAAACAACAATTCCTTGGAGTTGTTGTTTTAAAGTAATGTATTTGTTTAATTTTTATCTAGGTTTTTTTTACCTAAAAAACTAAAGATCTTTTTCATTCAACTTGGCATCGATTCTGCATTTGGATCTGGTTCGCGAAGCAACAAGGTACCAAGTACAGAAATCAATCCAAAGACAATAATTAAGATAAACTGAATTATTGAATATTTAAGTGTATTTGGATCAACTTGTCCTGCAGCAACTGGATTTACACTCTTGCCAATTAATGTAACAGCTGAAATAATAATTAATCCAACTGTAAACATTAAGTATCCAAATCCTCAAATTAAACTAAACATTCAACCAATGGTTTGTGGATCACGTTCTGGATATTCGTGTGGTAGATTAAGCATAACGCCTTGAATTCCTCAAAGACATAATCCAGTGATAAATGCAAAAATGTAGAATATTACTTGTGAACCAACACTACCATTTGAAGGAACAATTCATTTAGTAAATACAACCATAGAGAATATGTAAAATAATATTCCAAATGTTAAAGCAAATACTTGATAAAGTTTACGTTTTAATTTAAATCTTGATCAAAGTCCGATTGTAATAGGACCTAAAAACACTGCTGCTCAATAAATAACTAATCAAATATTTATGAGTTTTTCTAACTGAGCAGAAGCAATTTCTTTTGTTGCTTTATCAAGGTTTCTAAGTGTTGTTAAATCAATAAATAATCTTTTAGATAATACCTGTGGGAGCACAACAGCACATAATCATCCACCATAAACTAAAATTCAAATGTATGTTTGTTTTTTCTTCAAATACATTCATAAAAATACGAATGGATTAGGTTCTTTTGCTCGCTCTTGTTCTGTTTTGATACCGAATCTAGAACCAACAAAAATGAAAATAAGCAATGGTATAATGTTTAATGCACTAATTACAGTAAAAATGATTTGTCATGCACTTTTTACATCATTAGGATTTGCTGCCAAAAATGTTACAACTGTAATAATTGAACCAAGAGGGAAGAATCAAATTCCAAATTGTGAAACTATTGATTTAGTTTTTGCATTAAAGAATCTAGCAACAACTGGCTGAGTAAGAATTATCAACATTGTTCCACCGATAGCCATCAAAGTTCTAAAGATAACAAAACCTACATATCCACCTTGAGAAGCCGGAAAAATTCATTGCGCTGGAATACCTATTAAAGTCAAAATAAATGCTATAATAACTGTCCAACGATGTGCTAATCTAGTTAAAATAACAGCAACTAATATTGAACCAATCCCGCGACCTATCGTAATACCTCAGTTAGTTGCTTGATTAGTTAGCTGAAATGCAGCATTATTTTCTATATTAAAATGTCCTAGAACTCCAGGTGTGCCTTTTCCGCCGCCATTGAGCAATCCACTAAAACCAAAATTTACAACAAACAGTGTATAACCAAAAGAAATTGAAATTCATAATAATAATCCATAGAATAACTTTTTCTTAGGTGACATACTTTCGATGTTATCTAAATGTAACATCTTTAATATCGTTTGCATAATACACCCTTTCTGAGTCTTAAACTCTATTAAATTATAAATTGAAAATTATAAATTAAAATATTTTTACATATTTATAATATTTATTTTGCATATAATGTAAAAATATTTGCACATTTATTAGTCTGTTTTATTTTTAAGACTATTATTTAGCAAAAACTGGATTTAATGTGGATAACTTCAAAGTTATTCACAAGTTGATTCAATTTATATGAATATAATTTAGATAAAATAAATTATTGTATAATTAAACAAATATAAGGTAAGGTATCAATGAAATCGAAGCAAAAATTATGATTTTTTATTACATCAGGAATATTATTATTTGTCTTAATAATTGTCCTCTTAATAGTCTTTATTAAATTGCAACCACAAAAATGACATCTTATTTTAATAGTTATTGCTCTTTTCTTTTCTTTAATCTTAATTACTTTGATTTTATATTTTGCAATTATTAACTTTGCAAAATCACGTGAACTAGTAAAGCATTCCTTTAATCGTTTTGTTGAAAAAATAATGACTAATAACTCAATTGGTTTAATTATTTATGATACCTCTGCTGAAGTAATTTGGATTAGTGAATTTATTAAAAATAACTTTCATAATGATTTCATTGGACTAAAAATTACAGATGCAATCGAAAAAATTGATGCAAGTGTTAAAGGTAAAATTAAATATAATAATCCAGAAAATATAATTTTACAAAACAATAATAATTATTATGAAGCACAATTTTGACCATTAGATAACACAGTTGTAATACGAGATACCACTATTAAAACATTATACAAAAAAGAACTACACGAACAAAAACCAGTTATCGGTGAATTGGAAATAGATAACTACAGCCACTACCAATCAGTTTTCTCTGAAGAACAACTTTTTAAAATTAATAAAGTTATTATTGATGCATTAAACGAATCGGTCGAAAAATATAATTTAATTTATCGTCAATATACAAATGGTAAATTTATTATTCTGACTAATGAATTATCTTTAACAAAACTTAAAGAAACAAATTTTGAAATTTTTACTAAAATCAATGATCGACTTATTGATAAAGAAGTTACAAAACTTTCTGTTTCTTTAGGCTTAGCAGTAGGTTGAAGTTCATTAGAAACAAAACTTTCACAAGCAAAAAAAGCACTAGTACAAGCTCAATCACGGGGAGGGGATCAAGTTGCAATCTTCTCTGATATTAGTAAACCACAGTATTTTGGATCATACACCGAAATATTTGCAAATAAAAATCGAACCAGAATTAGTGGTTTAGCACAAATTATCGCAAATAAGCTTAGCGATGATAAAATTAAAAATGTTGTTATTTATGGACATAAATGAGCAGATTTAGATGCAATCGGTTCTGCTTATGGAATATATACAATTGCAAAAGCTTTTCAAAAGGATGCATATATTTCTATTACGACTATGGATAATACAACAAAAAATTTCTTACAAGCAACCAAAAAAAATAATTTATTTATCAAATATACACAAGCAAATAATTTAACATCTGAGGATTCATTGGTTTTCCTAGTAGATAACTCTGACCCTGAAAGAACAGATAACATTGATGCATTAGTTAATACAAATCGTGATAATGTTTTTGTTTTAGATCACCATAGACTAGGGAAAACTATTGATTTTTGTCCAAAAAGCAATCTATATGTAGATACAACTGCATCTAGTGCATCCGAAATAGTCACCGAAATATTAATGTTTTTATCTTATAAAGTTGATGTTAACAAAGAAGTGGCACAGTGGCTTTTAAATGGTATTTATTTGGACACATCACAGTTTTCTAAGTCAGCATCAAAACGCGCTTTTGAAGCGGCTGCATGATTAGAATCGAAAGGTGCTGAACCAAATATTAGTGGTGAACTTTTAAAATATGATGATGAAACAGCAAAAAAAGTAAAAGCATTATTAGAAAACATTCTTGAAATTAAAGATGGATATTATCTTGCTTATTCAAATCAAGAAGCATCCAACGATGTTATTTCGATAGCCGCAAATGAAGTACTAAAAGTGCGTGGTCGTCGTGCTTCATTTGTAGTAGGTAAATTACCTAATTCTAAAAGATATAAATTAAGTGCGCGTGGAATTGATACAAATGTGCAAGTAATCGCTGAAATGGTTGGTGGTGGTGGACACTTTACAACCGCGGCGGCTGAATCTGAAGAAGATTTAGAAACATTCGCAAATAATATAAGACATGCAATTACCGTTGCTGAAAGGACATAATATGAAAATAATTTTATTAAAAGATTGTAAAGATGGTAAAGCTAACACTATCATCGATGTGGCACCCGGATATGGAACAAATTTTTTAATCCGTAAAGGATTAGGTGTTGCATTTAATATTCAAACACAAGCACAATTAGAAAAGAGACTTAATGATTTAGTTGCTAACGAACACGAAAATCGCACCAATGCATTAAGACAAAAAGAAAAACTTGAAGATATTACTTTAAAATTTCAACTAACAGCAAATATTGATGCCAATTCAAGCTTAAATGTACATGGTTCAGTTTCTACAAAAGATGTTGATAAAGAACTCAAGGAACTAGGATTTAAACTTCCGAAGCATTCATTACAAAAAATTCATTTGGTTTCCGAAGGAAGTCACGAAATCGATGCTATCTTATACAAAGACATTGTTGCTAGAATAAAAATTCAAATTATAATCAATGTTAAGAAATAAATTTAAAAAACCTTTTTATAAAAATTTTGAAGATCTGAAAATTAAAGCCTACAATAATACATTATTTGCTGATAAGAGCGTTGAACGTGAAACGCTTGCACTTATTTTAACAGATGATGAAAAGCAACATTTGGGTTGTGATTATTTAGATATTGACGACTTTTTTATTCCTGAGCATAAGCAACTTTTTGACTTAATCAAATACAAACGTAGCAAATCTTCTCCTCATCCTACTTTTTACGGTTACATTGAATTGACTGAAACATTAGAATCTGATGTTTCACTAAGAAATCGTTATTCATTAGTAAATGAAGCCTTATTAAGTTCCCTTTCTACACAATTTAATAATCAATCTAATTTTAATTATAATGTTGAAAAACTAATTGAATTAACCCGTTTACGTGCATTAGAAGTTTTTTATGGGGAAAGTTTACAAGCATTTAAAACTAATAACGAAATTTCTTGGGAAAACTCATTAAATGACTTTGAAACATTTATTCTTACACATAATGAGCGGGGATTAAAAAACAGTTCGTTTATTTCATTAAATGATGCAACAGATAGTTTTATTGAAAAACTTGAACAAATGATTCAAAGTGGTGATGTTGATGCAGCATCAGTTTTTAGTGGTTTTGATGCAATTGATCAATATACCAAAGGATTCAAACCAGGTCAATTTATAGTATTAGGAGCTCGTCCGGGGGTAGGAAAGACTGCATTAGCATTAAACATTGCCAAAAATATTACAAAAGACCCAAACAAATCATGTGCTTTTATTTCACTGGAAATGCCCGTGCATGAATTAGTTTCACGTTTTTATGCATCTATTTCAAATATCGAATTGAATAAATTACAAAACCCTAAATTTTTAAAGCACGATGACTTTATGAAATTACGAAATATCGCTGCTATTACCAAGGAACAGTCTAATTTATATTTTGATGATGTTGCTACAAGCAAAATTCAGGATATCATTTGAAAAATAAAGCAACTGAATAAAGATTTAAATGGTGGTTTAAGTTTTGTAATTGTTGATTATCTGCAACTTGTCAGCAGTGATGGTCATGGTGGTAATCGTAATACTGAAGTTTCTGCTATTTCTCGATCATTAAAAACAATGGCATTAGATCTTAAAATCCCGATTATGGCACTATCACAACTTACTCGTAATGTAGAAAACAGAGAAGATAAACGTCCACAATTAATAGATTTACGCGAATCGGGTAGCATTGAACAAGATGCAGATATTGTTATCTTTTTATCTCGTACTATCTTAGATAAAAAGAAAAATCAAAATAGTAACGATATCACCGATGCATACAAATTAACTGAAGTAACAATCGCAAAAAACCGTAACGGTTCACCTGGTTATGCAGAATTATTATACGAAGGAAGAATTGTTGCTTTTAAGGAACACGAATTTAGAAAGGACGAATAATGGACCCATATTCCACTAGTCAGAATCCTTATATAGGAGTATGATGCATTTTATAGTTTTACCATTTTTACTGCTTCTATTTATTCTATCAGCAATTTATAGTGGTTGCGAAACAGCTTATTCTACTTTTTCAAAAGCAAAAATCTATGAAATGGAAGAAAATAAAGAGCGAGCAAGCAAACTTATTAGCAAGCATACTAAACGTTATAATCGGATTCTGACAACTATTTTAATCGGAAACAACCTAGTTAATGTTATTTCATCAATTCTGACATCGTGATTTTTATCACAACTAATTCCTAATAATAATACTTTATCAATTATTATTTCAACTGCTATTGTAACACCTTTGCTAGTTATTTTTGGTGAAATTACACCGAAATTATTAGCAAAAAAATATCCAAAAAAATACTTACAACTTTTTAGTTGATACATCGATGTATGTTACTGAGTTTTTTGAATTTTAACTTGGCCGATTTCGAAAATTTCAAAACAAGTTTATGTAACAAACTCTGAAGAAGATTTAAAAAATATGATTAACCTTGCCCAAAGCGAAGGTGTGCTACAAACTGGAGAAAGTTTACTTGCTAAAAAAGCATTAGATTTGGATTCTACCAAGGTTTTATCTCATTATATAAAACTTAAGGATGTAACAATACTAAATTATCGGTCAACTGTTTCTGAAGCAAAACAAGTATTTAAAGAAACAAATTATTCAAGGATACCAGTTGTCAAAAAAGATGAATTAATAGGAATAGTATTATTGAAAGATATTTTTGATATCGAAAAAGGTCGGATTGAAAAATATGTAAAATCTGTTCCTTTTGTCTCTGCTAATTCAATATTATCATCCGCCCTAGAGAAAATGCGTGCTGCCCGCGCACATATGGCATTTGTTGTAGAAAATAATAATTCACCTGATATTGTAGGAATTATAACTATTGAAGATATTATTGAAGAAATTATTGGTGAAATTTACGATGAATATGATGATGATGAAGAAATTTATGAAATTTCACTTGAAAAATCAAGAGTAAAGGGTAATGTCGTAATGCACGATCTTTTCAAACAACTTGAGCTTTCTGCTGATTTATTAAATGAAAACGAGAAAGAACTTACTTTATATAAATGATTTTCTCAAAAAATACATCGAGATCGTCTATATAAAAAATCACGTTTTGTTTTAGAAAACAAAGTTGTTTTTAAAGTAATTGAAGCACAAAAAGATGATGAAAAAACATTAATAGAAGTGTCCATTATTTAGCCAGCTTTGCTGGTTTTGTTTTTAATAAATAATTTACACTAAATTAATAGATTAATTTATAATATAAAAACAGAGGTATTTTATGTCAAAATTTATATTTATCACAGGTGGTGTTATTTCAGGGTTAGGCAAAGGTGTTGCGGCAGCATCAATTGGAAACCTGCTCAAAGCAAAAGGTTATAGTATTTTTGTTTTAAAATTAGACCCGTATTTAAATGTTGATCCAGGGGTGATGTCACCATTTGAACACGGTGAAGTTTATGTTACTGAGGATGGTGGAGAAACTGATTTAGACCTAGGACACTATGAAAGATTTATTAATGAAAACTTTTCAAAGGATTCGAATTTTACCAGTGGACGTATATTTCAAAACATTCTTGAAAAAGAGCGCAAAGGTGTTTTTAAAGGTAAAACTGTTCAATATGTCCCGCATGTAACTAATGAAATAATTTCTGTTATAAAAAATATAGAAAAAAAATATAACAGTGATTTTGTTATCATCGAAGTTGGTGGTACTGTTGGTGACATCGAATCAAATCCTTTTATTCATGCTTTATCACAAATGGGTTATTCAAATTCTAACGACACTTTCTTTATCCATGTTACATATGTTCCTTTTTTAAAAACATCAGGTGATTTTAAAACAAAACCTACACAGTTTTCAGTATCAACTTTAAAAGGTTTAGGTGTTAAACCTAATATGATTTTACTACGTTCTGATGATTCGCTTCCAAACGAAATAATCAAAAAAGTTGCATATACTTCTTTATTAACCGATGAATATGTGGTTTCTGTCCCTGATTTATCAAATATTTATGATATTCCTTTATATTTAAATAAAAAAAATGTTGCTTCGAATATCTTAAAATATTTTAATATGCAAGATAATCAGGCAAAATTAGATGATTGAAAAGCATTTGCTCGTAAGGTTGCAGCTAACAAACAAAAATCACTTGTAATAAAAATGCTAGGTAAATATACAAGTTTTTCAGATGCATATAAATCAATTAATGAAGCACTAAAAATTTCTGCAATTGATTTAAAAATAGACATAAACTTAGAATATGTTGATTCAAGCACCCTGAACGAAGAAAATATTAAGCAAGTATTATCAAATGCAGATGGAGTTGTTATCCTTCCCGGTTTTGGTATCCGTGGGTTTGAAGGAAAAGTTTTAGCAGCAAAATACACAAAAGAAGAAAAAATCCCTACTTTCGGGATATGCTTAGGAATGCAGGCTATGACAGTCGCACAGGCACGCAAACAAGGTTTAACCGATGCTACTTCTCGAGAATTTGCACAAGGTGAAAACGAAATTTATGTGCTCGATTTTATTAAAGGGAAAAGTGCTAAAGATAATTTGGGTGGAACCTTGCGTCTTGGTGCTTATGAAACTGTATTTAAGCCTAATTCACTCATTAGTAAATATTATAAATCGGATTCTATTTGAGAGCGTCACCGTCATAGATATGAAGTTAATTCAGCATATATAAATAACATCCAAAGTGATGACTTTATATTTAGTGGTTTTCACCCTACTTTAAAACTTGTGGAGACCTGTGAAGATCCAACCCAAGATTTTTATATCGGGGTGCAATATCACCCAGAATTCACTGCACGACCATTACAACCACATAAATTATTTACTCGCTTTTTGCAAAGTGCAAGTAAATTTAAAGATAAAAATGTATAAAAAAGATGCTTTAGTTGATAAGACTAAAGCATTATATGTACATATATATGGAATTAATTTTTTACAAAATATTTATTACAAAATTACTTTTTTTAAATTATAAGTGATAAAAAGTTTGATAATTGTATAGAAAAAAATATAAGAAGTTGTCTATAGTATATGAAAGGTTTAACTATAAACGATTAAAAGCTTAAAAAAATAAAAAATATTATAAATTAAAAATTAAATTAAAATTAAGAATGGTGCACGAGGAGGGACTCGAACCCTCATGCCGTAGAGCACTAGAGCCTAAATCTAGCGTGTCTGCCAATTTCACCACCCGTGCAAGGGTAGTTTTTGTGTAAAAAAACTCGCTTTGGTGCCGTCTATAGGACTCGAACCTACGACCTACTGATTACAAGTCAGTTGCTCTACCAACTGAGCTAAGACGGCATATGGTGGAAGATAAGGGACTCGAACCCATGACATTCGCCTTGTAAGGGCGACGCTCTCCCAACTGAGCTAATCTTCCAAAATGGCAGTCTGTACGGGAATCGAACCCGTGCATGCATGGATGAAAACCATGTGTGTTAACCGCTTCACCAACAGACCATAAATGGCGCCGATTATTGGGATTGAACCAACGACCAACTGGTTAACAGCCAGCTGCTCTACCGCTGAGCTAAATCGGCATTTGCATTTAATAAATTGCTAACTAATTATAGCACAATCAAAAAATAATCAAAATTTGTTTTTTATTTTTTGTCCAATCCTTTGTGTTTATATATTATAACAATAAAATCATTTTCTTTAAATTTTTGATATAGTAAAACACACATAAAATGTGTGTTTTGATGTTATTATACATTTGAAAAAATTGCTCATAGAATCAACACAATAGCAACACCTACAGTTAATCCTATAATCAAAGGTCAAATTAGTCTTACATTTGCTAATTTATTTTTTTTATTTACTTTTTGAATTTCTTGTTTTTCCATAATTTATCCTTGTTTAAATATTATACATTATTTTTGGATAAATACATTTGAAAGAAATTTTTTTGTTTTCTTCTTATTCGCTAATCACTTACTAGTAACAGTCGCCATTGATGCTGCACCTGCTAATAAAAAAGCGTTTTCACTATTTTGATTCTTTAAATAACTTGCAGCAAATATTGAAATCATTGTATCACCTGCACCAGTTGCAGAAACTAAGTCAACCTTTTGTTTAATTTTTAGAGTATAAAAATCTTGCTTTGAATCTAATAAATATGCACCTTTTTCACCATTTGATACTATTACATTTTCAGCACCTAAATTTTGTAATTGTTGCATAGAATGTTTTATATCATGAACTGAATCTGATAAACTAGCAAATATCATCTTTAATTCATCTATATTGGGTTTAATTAAAAATGGTTTAAATTGCAAAAAATTAATAAAATTTGAACTCTCTATATCCAAAACAACCTTTATATTCTTTGAAGAAACAAATTCGAGTATCCTCAATAACAGTTCTTCATCTGCTTTACCCATAAGCATTAAAACATCATCCTTAGTAATTTTATCAAGTTCTTTAAATAACTTGTTTTCTTTGTCTGCATTAATCAATGTTTTTGGTCCGTTGAGTTCAAAATCAGTTGTTTTTCCATAGTATTTAATATTAATGCGAGTTTTTTGTTCTGTTGCTATATTTAAAACATCAAGTTTTTCTTTTGAAAAAGTATCTTTTTGGAACATATCAAAAGTTTGTGAGTCAAAAAATGTTATTGCTTTATTATCAAAACCGTGTCTTTTTAATACTACTGATGCATTTAAACCCTTACCACCAGGTAAAAGTTCGAATTCACCATAACGGTTCACTTTCTTTAAATCAAAATTTTCAGATGTAATGAATAAATCTATTGAAGGTGATAATGTAAGTGTATAAATCATTAATTTACCTGTGGTTTTTTAGGGAATTTTTTATTAATATAACTTGCAAGTCAAATAGTACCAGCTGATGCGAATGAACCAGCGATTAATGCTAATAAGAAAAATACTATACCTAATCCTATTGATAAACCAATATTATTACCAAACAATGATGAACGTGCTAAGAAGATAACGAAGATTCCACCGTGTGGAGCAATTATATTAACTCCGAGAGCTGCTGTAATTAAACCAGCAACAACTCCACCGACAATATTTGCAGGAATCATAACCTTTGGATTTTTTGCTGTATACGGAATTGCTCCTTCTGAAATAAACGACAATCCAAAGAGAATGCTTGATCATTTACCTGCATCACGATCTTCTTTTGATCATAATTTCTTGGTAAGAAACATTGACACTGATATTCCAAGTGGAGGCACCATTCCGGCAGCCATAGCGGCAGCCATTGGTATAGAACTTGTTCCTCCAGAAATTGATAATACCCCGAAAATATATGCAGCTTTATTTATTGGCCCACCTAAATCAACAGCCATCATTGCTCCAATGATAATTCCTAATAATCAAGCTAAATATGGTTTGCTTTCAAATAATTTTAAGAATAAATATAATCCCAAGTTAATGTAAATTAAAACTATATTTACACCTCAAAAGATAATTGAAATAGCAAATGTTGAAATTAAAGGCATAAATAAGATGTTCTTAATCCCTTTCATGCTTTCTGGTAATTTACCAAAGACATATTTAGCAAAAACAATTACCATTGCAGCAGCAAAGAATGCACCTAATATTCCACCAATGAATCCGGACCCTGTTTCAAGCACTTTATCTGCATCTGCGCCTGCTGCTTTAATACTTTCACCTAAGAATCCGTATGTTTTAGCAAGTTGCCCACTTGCTATTGCTCCAACTACAAATCCAGGTAGCAATCCTTGACGACCTACAATTGAAAAAGTTATATATGCAGTTAAAATAGGAACTGCCAAACCAAGCCCAATTTTACCAATTTGGAAAATAATATTTGATACTGGTGCATTAAATCCGAAACTTGATAAAAATTCTTTTGAATCAACATTAGTTCCATTTGATGAGCCAATAATTAAGTCAATAATGAATGCAATCGCAAGCATAATACCACCAAAAATAATAAATGGTAGCATATGAGAAATCCCAGACATCAATGAACGATACATTTTTTTAGCAAATCCATCAAAAGTCATTGCTGCTTCAGTTTGGTTGCTTGGTGCATTTATTCCTTGTAATTTATTTCCTTGCTTATCAAGTATCTTCTTAATTTGTTGCTCTGGTTTATGAATAGCTTTTTGAGTTGATATTTCGATAACATTATCACTATTAGCAAATCTTGATTTTTCAATTTCGCGATCTACTGCTAAAATCACACCTTTAGCATTTTTGATATCATCATCAGTTAGTTTATTATCAATCCCATCAGCTCCTTGTGTTTCAATTTTAATTTTTACATTCATTTGCTTAGCTTGCTCATATAATTTTTCTTTAGCCATAAATGTATGTGCAATTCCAGTTGGACAAGCTGTAACAGCGACAATATCGTAAATATCATTATCTGATTTTGTATCAGTTTGTACATTTTCAAAACTATCAATTAGGTTTAAAAATTCATCTGCAGTCTTTATTTGTTCTAGTTTATTTATAAAATCTGCTTTAATTAACAAACTTGATAAATTAGCCATAATTTGCATATGTTCGCTTGAACGATCATTTTTAGATAAAACTATTCCAAAAATATATTTGATATTTTGATTATCAATAGAATCTCAATTGAAATCTGAGGTTCTTATAAAAACAAGGGTATTTTTTAAAACAATATCATCTCCTATATGTGGCATTGCGATATGGTCACCTATACCTGTGGATGCTTGATTTTCGCGTTCTTTAAATAATGCTAATGCTTTATCTTTATCCGATACATATCCTTTTTGATAAAGTTCATTTGATAAAAATTCTAATGCTGCATCCTTATTAGCAAAACTTTGATCAAAAAAGATAGTATCTTTTTGTTCGAATAATTTTGTGATTTTCATTTTTCTCCTTTCTTTTTTGTGTATTAAATAATAACAAAAAAGCAAAAAGATGTAATTAATTATTCAAAAATTTGGTGTTTTAACTTATTAGCAAATTTATTTTGTTATATAATTAACAAGTTATAAATAAAGGTATATAAATCGTATATTTACTTTTATATCTATATCATAGACTTAAAAGTAGAATATATAATTTTGTTATTTTTATAATAAATTAATTTTATACCTTTAAATTTATAATAAATAAAGTGTATTTATAAGGAGAAACTATGAAAAAACCAATCTTAACACAAGAGCAACAACTTGATATTCTAAAGCAACAAATGCAATTCTTTATAGATTATATTTTAAGAAGCGAGTTATATAGTTATATTAAAAATAATCGGAAAATCCAGGTATCAAAAAATTTTAATTCCAAAAATGGTTTTTACGAGCGTACCCTGAATACACAAATAGGTAAAATAAAAATTTATCATCCTAGACTAAGAACAACTAGGTTTGTTTCAGTTTTTATCCAAAAATATAATCGCGAAAGTCCTGCTTTTTTACCTAATATTTTCTATTCATATGCACACAATGTAAAGAGTTCTGATAAAATAGAATATTTATCTAATATTATGTCTAGTTATGACAAGGAAATTCAAAATAATTTTGCTCATGCTGTTATAAACAATGCCTGCGATTTTATGCAAACACCAATAGAAAAAGTTTGTGATTCGCTTTATTTAAATAAAATAAATATCAAAAATGACTTTGATGATAAATTTAATGAATATTACTATTTAATTACTGAGAACTCTAATAATCATCAGATTATATGTATTTGATTAAATGATGATAAAAACGAAAACTACTGAACAGTAGTACTAAACGACTTAAAACAACGAGGTTTACAAAGAATTAAACATATTTACAGCAATAATCATAGATTCAATAATGAAGCTGTAAATATCTTTGGAAAAGTTGTTGTCCATAATAATTTAGAATAATAAACTACCTAACTACCTAGGTAGTTTATTATTCTAACATCTTTAATAAAGTGTTTTTAAAATTCTGTGAAAGGGTTTGACTAAAATTAAAGAATTCTACTTTTCAGTTCATCTTATTAAGCAAATTATCTTGATTCTTTCAAAATGGCCCATCTGTTATCAAGATAAAATTTACTCCTTTGCTAACTAATTCATTTTTTCTATTTATATAACTATCTATAATCTCAATTGGTTTGGAACCAGAATTTAAGAAGAAATTAACTTCAATATTTAAAATTTTTTCATTTTTAATGAGCATAAAATCACCTATTTTATGTAAAGATTTTATGCTATTTATCTTTTTAAAATTCTGCTGTGAAAACAAATGAACATTATATTTTAAACATATCTTTTTTAGTTGTTGATAACATCTTGCTTCAAATCAATTTCCACTTCTATTTTTTCTACCATTAGAATCTAAACCGACTAAAATACCTGTAACATAGTCAAAAACAGAAAATCTAAGTATATTTACAAAAAGATTTTTTAATCCTGTTTTGTTAAACAATTCAAGGTATTCATCTATTTTGCTGTCTGTTAATGTTATCTTTTCATTAAAACTATATTCTTTTATAAAATCAAAATCATCTATAATTTTAAAAACCTTGTTTTTGGAAAGTTGTTCTCTTTCATTTTTGCTTAATGCTAATAAAAGTGGAAAAACTGAAATGATGTTTGGATTAGTATTTAAAAGTTGCTTAAAAACTTCATTGAAATTAGGGTTTTGAATTAAAACATCCATTTTTTTAACAAATCCTTATACTTATCTATTTGTAAAACATTATCTCAATTTGTAAAAAATAAAAAATTTCTGTTAGTCACTAACAAACTGCTTTTAAACTCTTCAATATTAGTCATATTAATAATTAGTAATAATAATTTCTTCCCCTGTTCTTTTATTTTTATCCCTGTTTATCGTTCTTTTAACAACTATTACCTCCTTGTTAAATCCTTTATATAACTGATTTATTAAGGGTGTATTATGATTTGTAATCATAAACAGACATCCTTTTTTATCTAATTTTTTAACTTCTTCTGAAAGTCGAATATGATCATCTTTGGTGAATCCTGTTTTATTATATGCTACAAATATTGCATCGCCTACTACATCATAAGGACTATCAATAAAAATAAAATCTCCCTTTTTTGCTTCATTTAATACTTCTGCAAAATCATGATTCATTATTTTTATCTTTCGATTTAAAAATAATGAAACATTTTTAATGTTTTCTTCGCTAAAAGATGGGTGGTTTTGATTTCCGTTGAATGGAACATTAAATTGTCCTTTGGAATTAACCCTATATAAGCCGTTAAAGCAGCGTTTGTTTATATATACAAACATAGCTGCAAGTTGCATATCATATTCATTTTTAAGCAATTTCTGGTTATATTTTGCTCTTATGTAATAATAATCTTCTTTACTGGTATATTTTTGATCATATTTGCTTAATTGATTAATAAATAACTTGTAATTGTCTTTGATGTTTTTATAAACATTAATTAATGCAGTATTAATATCATTGATAAAATATTCTTTTGCTTCAATTGTAAATAATACAGCACCACCTCCTACAAAGGGTTCAAAATAACGATTTATATTTTTTGGTAGTTTTTGCTTTATTTTATTTAATATTTGTCTTTTTCCGCCTGCTCATTTTACAAAAGGGGATATTTTTAGAGAATCCATAATTTAATTTTATTATATTTACTCACATCACATCTTAAATTTAAAAAATTTATGATGTGATGTAAAAACATCCCAATAGAGATGTTTTTTATTATTACAATCCTAATTCTTCATCTGTTGGAATTTGCAGATTTGAACCTACATATTGGAATATTTCTGGACTTTGTTTGATGTATTTACCTTCTAAAATCCGTATTACACTATCGACAGTATCTTCTAAGGAAACATATTGACCTGGTGCTTTAGTAAAGTGTTCAGTCATAAAGAAATTTTGGGTAAAGAAGTTTTCAAGTTGTAAGGCTTTTTTAACAATTGTCTTAGATTCTTCATCTAGTTCATCAAAACCAAGAATTAAAATAACATCTTCTAAGTCTTTATATGCTTTCAAAATTCTTTTGGTTTCTATAATTGCATCAAAATGTTTTTTACCAAGTAATTTTTCATCAACTGAGTTAGATTGTGAAGCGAGTGGGTCAAAAGCAGGGAAAATATTTTTGGCTGATTGCACACGTGAAAGCACTAAACTTCCATCAAGGTGGTTAAATACAGCAACTGCTGATGGATCAGATAAATCATCCATAGGTAAGAACATTGTTTGAAACGATGTGATTGAACCATTTTCGTTTTTATATAAACGATCTTGGATATTAGCAACATCTGATTCTAAGGTTGATTGGTATCCACCAACTGATGGTTTTTTACCTAAGGTTGCACTAGTTTCGTTTTCAGCTTGTAAAAAACGGTAAATATTATCGATAAATAACAACACATCTTGATGTTCAACATCTCTTAAGTATTCAGTAGCAGTTACCCCGATTGGAACAATTGACATACGAGCACCTGGTGATTCGTTCATTTTTGAAATATACATTGCAGAACGATCCATTAAGTTTGAACTTTCAAGTTCATTAAATAATTCGATGGCTTCACGAGAACGTTCTCCCGAACCGATGAAAACATTTGATGTATTAGCACTGTTTTTGTTAACATTAAAGATAATTTCTTTCATTAACACAGTTTTACCAACTCCAGCACCCCCAAAAATACCTAATTTATATCCTTTGATAATCGGGATAAAGAAGTCAATTGCTTTAATTCCTGTTTCAACAAGTTCAATTTCATTATGTAAATAACGATTTGGATTAATTGTTGAATCCATTTCAATGTATTTTGGATGGGTATCACGATCTAATAAAGGTTGTCCACGGAATGAATAAATGTTATTTAATGATTGCAATCCAACTGGAACCATAAAACTTTGTTTAGTATTAATTACAGCATCATCGATCGATATTTCTTGAGAGTTATAAATTATAATAGCACGAATAGTAGTATCATTTAGTACTCTTTTTACTAGCAGATAGGTTTTTCCATCATGTAAAGTAAGCAGTTGATTTACTTTTGGAAGATTGTCTTTATCAAATTCTACTTCTATAACATCTGAAAATAAATTAATAATTTTTCCTGGCATTATCTATCTCCTAATTCTCTAGCAACTTGTTCTAATATCGCAGGTTGGATTTTGAATAAATCATCTGTTTCAATTTCTCAATTTAAATTATATGTATCTGAATATTGTTTCAATGCATTAGCAAAAAATGATTTATGTAAATTATCATCGTAGTTTTCACCACTCATTACAGTATTATATGAATTACGCGCTTGCTCATCAACTTGAATTAATTTATCAATAAAAGCGATTGCTTTTTGTTCATCTTTAACACCTTTTAAAATAGTTCAACTGATTAACTTTGATGAGAACAAAATAAGATCTTGGGTATGTAACGAAAATCCTCTTTGGGTAAACATCTTATCAATCATTTTTCCTTTATAAATTAATAACGAAGTTTCTTTATTAAAATCATAATCTAGCATCGCAAGCTTTAAATGACGTTTATATTCTTTATATGCTTTACCAATTTCAGCAGCAACCTTAGTAACAAGTCTACTTTGCACACTTGAACCAGTTCTGGATACTGATAAGTTAATGTTTATTGCTGGTAATACCCCTTGTGAGAATAAATCAGCACTTGTAACAACTTGTCCATCGGTAATTGAGATAATATTTGAAGCAATTAACGATGTAATATCACCATCAACAGTTTGCAGAATTGGTAATGCTGTAATAGTTTTACGACCTACAAACGAACCAGCTCTTTCGAGTAGTTGTGAATGTGAAAAGAATGTATCTCCAGGCATCGCTTCTTTTCCTACTGGTCGATCTGTTAATAAAGCAATTTCACGGATAATATTAGCATGCTTGGTTAAATCATCAAAAACAATTAATACATCATCTTCATAAGAAATATTTTCAGCATGTGCCATACCGATATATGGTGCTAAATATTGTTCATATGCACTTGTTGATGGTGCATCAATTATTATAGTATTTTCTAAAGCATCATATTCTGCTAAGGTATTATAAATTCTGGTAATAGCTTCGCGTTTTTGTCCGATCGCTACATAAACACATTTTACCCCGTTGCGAGCTTGGTTAATAATCGCATTTAACGCAATATGAGTTTTTCCGGTTTGACGATCACCGATGATTAATTCACGTTGTCCTTTACCAATTGGGATTAATAAATCGATTGCTACAATACCGGTAAATAATTGTTCGTTTAAGGTTTTAACGGTGGTTAAATCATGTGCTAGTTCAAAGATTTTTGCTCCGAGTGGAGTAGGTTTATATGTGTTTTCTGCAGTTGGTAAAATCACATTCCCTTCGATGTCAATAACCTTACCAAAATAATTTTGAAAAGTATCAATTCTTGCTTCATCGTTTTCTAAAACAACTTCTGAATTAATCCGTAATTGTGCATTTTTGGTATTAGCAATCAAAAAGGCACGGGTTTTGCTTGCATTGATTAACATAAGTTTTAACTTAGGATTTTCCTTAAGGTGATAAAACTGTCTCTGTTTATAAGGGAATTCACCAGATACTTCAACTATGTAATCAAAAATTGATGTAATTTTTGGGTTATTCATATTAAATTCCTTTCAATCCTATTCCTAAAAATACTGAACCGATAGCTAGGAATAGAATAATTGCTACGATTGCGATAATGTAAATAGTTTTAAGTTGATTATTTCTTTTAAGTCTATTAATAATAGCACCAACAGAATTCAATGCAACTAAAATACTTCCTGTGGCTAAAAATAATATTCCTAAAATTGTTAACAGATTATTATCAGGTTGTTTAAACTTCTGTAATTGACTATCAATTAATTGATAGTGTTGTTGATATGAATCAATTGTTTTTTGACTTTCTTTATCTGCATCACTTTGATCTTCTTCGGGTGGTGTAGGTGGTAGTTTATTAGCAATAATTAATTGCTTAAGTGCTAGCATACCAGGACCTATTTCTTTTACTAAATTAACATAATTATCATATCAAGCGATGATATTAAAAGTAGGTTGTTGTGATTGTGAATATTGTAATAATTTGTTAATGTTAACTTCTGTCTGTTTAATAAAATCATTAAATATTTTGGTATTTGCTTTAATTTGTTTAAAGTTTTCTTCAACTGTTTTTCTTACTTGGTCATTTTTTAAAGCAAGAAGAATAAAAGTTAATTCATCTTTATATGCTTGTGCAAGGTGAGAAAAATATGGACCATTATATCTTTTTGACTCAACTGATGAACCTTTAAGATTTCTAAATAAAAATCCCATAACTGCTTCAGAAGAAGTTTTTATTGATTGTGCATTTACTTTGTCATAATCTGGAGTATTTATAACTGTAAATTTTGGATCATTTAACAATGTTTCACGTTGGATGTTGAATGGTTTTTCGGTTGCTGTAAATTGCACCCCGTAAGCTACCATACTAAAAATTGCTGTTCTAACATCTTTTAAGAAATTTAATTTATCATAGTCTAAATAGAATGTTTTAGTTACTTCATTGTCACCGTCTTTAACTGTATCTTCGTATTCAATACCTACTGCTTTATATAAATCTTCGAATTTTTCTTTTAGTGCTTTTATTTCACCTTGATATAAGAAATTGAATCTCTTGTGAGTTTCATCATCAGTGGTATCAAGGTATTTATATTTTGTAGAACTTGGAGCATCTTTATCAGCATCTGTTTTATTTGCATCCGAATCAACATGTGCAACTTGATATTCACGTTTTAACTTAGGATCTAGTAAGTCCTGAATTTCAATAGTAGGTATTAATGAATTTTTAGCATTATCGGTAGGTTTTTCAAGTTTTACAACTCGATATCTATAACGAATGTTAATCGGATTATCAAAGAAGAATAAACTATCTTTTACTTCTTGTGAAACATTTTGGTCATTGAAAACCCTATATAAATAATCTCCCAAATCTTCTCCATCATTTCTTGCGATAGGCAGATTTTGATCAACAGGGTTATAAAGTTTATAACTGATATTCGGAAATAATGGTGGTAGTTGCAAAATTAATTCTTGAGGATTTATCGGAGGATTTAATGCATCATTGGGTTGTTCAGGTAAATTCGGATTTGTATTCGGTGCAGCCGAATCAGGTGGAGTGACTTGATTGTTTTGTGGGGGCTGTTGCTTAGGTTCTATCTCAATATCTTTGTTAGCTTCTAAGTCAAATGCTGTATATCTTGGTTTGATCTTATTTATAAAGTATTCATCTCAAGTTTTAAATCCTTTAGGTGGTGTAACAGTATATGAATCGGTTTTAGGATCATATACAACTTCAACATCCTTACCGATTTTAGTGATATCATCAGGATTCATAAAGATTTCTGGAATCTTATCTTTTAACTTATTGATATACTTATTTAAAGCTGTATCGAGTTCAGTTTTATTAATGGTATTTTTTTGATCTTTACGTTTTTCATCAATATTAATTTCATTTTGATCATTACCTTCAATAGCCTTCTCATAGTTTGTCGGATCACTTTTACCGACTTTTATATTTGTATAATCCTTACCATTGAACTTAACGGTTGCATAATCATAATATTTATCCCGAGATATTACCTTTGGAAAGATTGCATTCATTCCGTATTTTTCAGGGTTAGCAGCAATATCATCTTTATGATCACTAAAGAATTTAATTAACTTATCTAAGTAAGTTATTTTACTTCGATTTCCACGATAATCATCTTTTGGTTTTTGTTCTTCACTACCTTTTCCTGGTTCTTCCCCAGGATTGGATGGTTGTTGTTGACCACCCTGACTGCCTGGATTTGATGGTTGTTCATTACTTCCTTGATCCCCTGGATTTTGGGTATTTCCACCAGGTTTTGTTTCAGGTGTTGTTGAAGATGGATTTACAGCAGAATCAGCAACTTTTTGTTCTTTATCTCTTTCGTTCTGTAAATATTGAATAAGATTATCTAAAAAAGGTTTTAAGTCTGAATGAAACTTATCATCTGCTTCTGTCCTAAATGTATCAAAATCAGGCGATATATCTCTAGGTTTATTTTGCTTTGGATTGCGAGGATCCTCTGGTGGATTATTTGGATCGCTAGGTGTCCCAGGATTATCTGGAGTACTTGGATTTTCTTCACCATCTGTTTGCTTAATATCTAACTTTGCTTTGTTTTGTGTAGAAAGCGAAATTATAGGTGTCATTGTGGCAGTTGCTAACGAAAGAACATTAAGAATTTTTTTTCATTTTTTACTCATATGTTTCCCTTTCTGTTAAATTCAACAACTGCTTTAATTCTAATTCATATAAATCATTTTTCAAGTCATCTAATAAGATGGTTTCATCAATGCTTAAACCGACAAATCGCAAGGTTTTTAAACGAGATATTTGATATTTAAGTGGATCAAGTTCTTTTTTGTATTTTTGCTTTGTTGCAGCAACTTTGAAAAAATGGATATTAGAAAATGATTTTACTAAGGTTTTATCAGGTTTTGAAACTATATTAACATTCTTTAAAAACATAAAGAAAGTGTTTTTGTTTTGTGGATTAACTAATTTAATTAACATTCTTGGATATGCACCAATAGAGTTATCAGAAACTTTAATTCAAGTATTTTCTTGATAATGATTAATATATAAATCATAATTTTTAATTCTTAATTTCTTATTATCCAAGAAAATCATTTCAATAGGTTTACTCATACTCATTTCGACCTTCTTCAAAAATAGTTTGTTTTTTCTTAGTTAATAAAACAATTTCTTCTATTTGTTTTTCTTGTTTAATGCGATGGATCCGTTTAGTAACTTTAAGAAGTTCTTCATCGAGTTGTTTTACTTTTTTATTAGCAGCAACCAAAGCATTTTTAGCATTATAAAACGATGATTCGATAATTAATGAGTTAATTGCATTTTCGATGAAAATAGTAATTTGATTATCAATAAAACTTTCAATGTTTGGATAAATTTTATAATCTTTAATAACCTTATCAAACTCATTTTCTGGATGAATGTTTAGTAATTTATCAACATCAAAATTTGACATCGGAAGCAATGTAAAAGGTTCTTTATAGTTTTTATTTGAGTTAATAACTAGATGCACATTTTTGTATTCACTATCTAAATATAAAATCTTGGTTAGTTGTGCTAATGTTCTTGCAAGGTTTTTTTCTGCAGAACTTTTAAATGTTTTTATTACATTTAAATTATTACTTTTAGCAAAATTTAATGCACGGTTTCCGATAGTAATAAAATCAACATTTTTACCTTTAATTTTATTTAAAATTGTTTTTTCATAACGAGTATATGAATCGGTTCCATATTTTTGTTCTTCAGTTAAATAAATATACAGTTCTTTTTCTTTAATAAATGATTTTTTTAGATTTCTTAAAAAACTATTATTTTTAACAAATGAAATATCTTCAATAAAACTGTTTTTGATGTTATATTTATTTTTAAGTGCTTGAATTAACTGCACATTTAATAAAGCATTATCAACATAAAAAGCAAGTTTTCGTGTTAGTTTAACAATTGTTATTAATAAAATATTTTTATCATTATTAACTTTGATTTTAATATTTTCAAAGTTTTGTTTTTTCTGAATGATATCTTTTAAATGCATTTTATTCTTCTTTTAAAATATTATTATTAAAGAAAAGTTTTAAAGCATTGGTATATTTTGAAATAAATAAAACTATGTTAGGTAGAATTTCAACAACATAACCACCTAGTAGCAACCTTAATAAAGATAAATTCATTTCGTTTAATAAAATTTCAAATTTATCTTCATTTTGGTTAGGATTTTCAGTTAGATAAACCTCTCCGTCAACTTTTTGATATTTAGCAATTTCTAAATTTAATTCATCTATATTTTCATCTGGGTTAACAACCAAATCAAAAGATTGTGTTCTAAAACTTATTGCTTGATTATTAGATGATTCATATTTAGCTAACATCGGAACTAGTTTGTTAAGACTAAATTTTGGATTTAAATTAAAAGTAATTACAAATTTTTGAAAAAGTAAATCATATTTATTTTTAAATGCCTTTTTAACTTGTGCCTCAAAGTTTTCAAATTCCTTTGAATTAAAACTTGAATTAAGTTTTAACAAAACAGAAGCAAAGAATTGTTTGTAACTGACGAATTTTGATTCTGAAACAAGTTGGTTATATGAGTTATAAACCTCTAAAAGTTCAGGTGTTTCAACTAGTATAGTTTTATTTTTCATGAGTAATTACTCCTTTATTTTTAGATGCAAAATTAATTTTTTGTAATCAAACATAAGTGTAAATAAGAATTGAGATAAAGAACAATCCGACAACAATTAAATTAATAATGGTAAGTATTTTAAGTAAGGATATTGGGGTAGGTGCAGATATCAACATAAAGTTATCTTGAGCAACTAACAAGTGATTTAAAGCATAGATAAAGATTAATGAACTATGTAAAAATAAGGAACTAAGAATTGCAAAAATTGATAATCGATTTATATTTTTATGACGAACAATATAATGAATATAAATTGCTGCAGAGAAGATAGTTATCGCAAAGACATTATATACATAATCACTTGGACTAGAAATAACAAAGATTGAAACGGTTAATAACATTCATAATAATCCTTGTGTTAATGACATATAAATAGTAAATAATGCTGTATTTTTATTTTTTCTAAAGAAAAATTCAATCCCAACAAAATATCCTGTAGTAATTAAGAATCCAATTACTATGAATAAAATGTATAAATAATTATATGAATCACCACCATCTAATAAGGTAAGACGATTTCGCAAATTGATAGTCATTGTTTTAATAACTAATAACAATAAAACACCTATAATAGCAAAATATAAAACAAATTTATCTTTAGAAGCATTATCAGAAATTTCATTTTCACTATAACGAAGTACTTTTTTGATATTTGCTCCTAAAATAGATAAACCAACTAAGATAAATAATAAAATAATGATTACTAGGTTTTTAGCAGCTTTAACATTAAATAATGCATCAACAGCTGCTCAATAAGAGTTTTTGCTTGAAAATAATAAGTATTCTGAACCTTTTATTAATTCGTTACCTGGGACTGTTGCTCTAATGGTATCTGGATTTTCTTGTGTAGGTTCAGGAAAATAAGCATTTGCATCTCATAAAAACATATTAATTAAGGTAAATAATAACAAGATAGTATGTGAAACTATTTGAATTACCAAAGGTCATATTGAAGCATATAAAAGTGGTTCTGATTTACGTTTATAAATATAAGTATATATTTCATACGCAACATTAATTAAAAATAGCGGAATTAATAAATAATACAAATTAAATACATCGTGAGCGATTGTTGTGGTATCTTTGGTTAATGCAAAAAAGAGTGAAAACAATGATATAAGCGATAAAGTGAAATATAGTAAATAAAAAATTAAATAGGTTGCAATACGTTCTTTTTGTTGTTCTATAGATTTGAAGTTTTTAAACACCGAATAAAAGAACACAAATACAAGTGGACTAAAGCGCAGCATTATTACAGCATTATCTTGCCTTGAAATTACTGAATTAAAGTTAAATAAATCTGAATATGGTTTATCCGCAGCAGATTGACTAAGTAATGATGTAAGGAAAATAGATTTATCTAGCAAGATGACAACTACTAACATCGAAATTACAAAGAAAGAAACTAAAATATATTTATAAATAGTGCTTCATCAACTCTGCGATTTAGAATTAAGTCGATTGCTATAATCATTATAAATTTTACGATTGATTATGACTTTATTAATTTTGTTCATTATTTTCCTTGGTATTTTGATATGTTAATATATTATTAGTAAATTTAAATTGTGTCGGGATGTTTTCGCTTGCAAATCCATTTGGAAATAAGTTAGTTTTACCGATATTTAACTTAGACATTGCTTCACGATATGAATTCTTTTGATCTTTTCCACCACCATAAATTAAATCATATTGTGGTAAATTATAGCTTCCATATAATCCATTATAACTGTATCCTTCGGATCTAAATGCTGCTGCTAAACCGGTTCTTGCTGTTGGATTAGAATAATGATAAATTCCAACTAACTCGTTTTTTTGGTTTCGAACCGACGAACCAGATGCACCACCACCTGGAGCATATCAACGTGGCATGTATTCTAAACCAAAGTTGATATATTGCTTATTATCATCAGATGTATATAGGTTTTGTAATGGACTTTTTCCGTGAGATAAAACAGGTGCAGATAAGAAAGCATCAGTAAGACCAGGTTTATCAATAAAGGTGCGATATGCTAAATCGTATGATAAACGGTTCCCACGAGCCAGTCGTTCTTGGGTTTTTTGATCTGAATCATTTTCTCCTACCTTATAGTCATAAAAATCAGGATCAGAATTAATTCATAAGGTCCGATAATATTTTGCTACATTAATTTGGTCATCATCAATATATCTTTTTAGATAAAAATCTCTTCAACTACCTGAATCAGCTAACGGGAAACCTAGAATAAATAATTGATCGTATTTATTTAATGAATTTTCTTCGTTTTTCTTAACTGCTAAGGGGACATTAATCTTTTGATAATCTTTTAAATACGAATTAGGTAAGAATTTAACTTTTTTATCATCTGGTAAGTCCTTATAATCATTAGTAACCAATTTTGCTAATGCTGCAGCATTGGACGCTTCATTAGTATTTATCAAAACTTTTGATAAATCTGCTTTTGCAAAATCTATTTCTACTACCGCAAAATCCGCAAATTCTTCAGCATTTTTATATAAATCTTTTTGTGGTTCTGCTAAATAATCTGATGGTTTAGTATTAAGAAAATCACGTGCATCAAAAACTCTACGAATTGCTTCCTTGTTAAATCCGAAAGTTCTAAACATTGCAGGACTATTTAATCCAACTAATTTTAAGGTATTTAACACAGGATTAACATCCTTATTCATTCTGGTTATTCCAAAACCAACAAACCTTCCTTCTTTAATCGCATCAGCAACATGTAAATTAGTTCCAAAATAAAACTTAGTTGGGTAGCTTCCATCATCTGGAATTTGATAATCCATAATTCACATTGTTCCACCAATATTATCTTGTTGTTTAGCAAAAATAGGTAGGGTAATTAATGAATTATAAGCAACAGATGAATTAATTTCATTTAGAACTCTTTGCTTTACATCAGCAGGGAAATTTGCTGCTTCAAGTTGCTTGCGCATTGGTGCTTTATAAATTTCTAAATAATCATTTACAAGTTTATTAACTTTTGTGTAATCATTATTATTTTCTTTAACAAGTTCGTTATAAACTTCATCACGAACATATTCTTTTCATTGCGATCCTGGATTTTTAGTAAGTCTTTCAGTGTAATATTTAACTCTTTGTGGATCACTTAATTTTTTTATAAATTCAGTTAAATCTTCTTTGTTTTCAAGTATTTTAGCAACTTGATTACGAATATTTTCATCACCGGAAACTAAGAAGTTCCCAATATTAATTGCATATGTTTGTTTTGCAATATCAACATATGTTTGATTAGGTAGTGTACGAGCTAATCCGGTTGTTTTAAACGGTTCTTTCTTACCATATGAATCAACTCAACTCGGTTGTGCTGGTTGTGATTCTTGGTTGATATATAATCCATCCACACTTCCATCTGATTTATAAATAGGTGTAGAAAATCCTTTAACAACGCTGCTACGATAATCAGAAACACCTACCGATGCTGCTTTTTGATTAAAACTTGTTATTTCAGATGCACTTGTTTTTTTGAAAAGTCCACCTCTTAAACTTTCTCATGAACCATCTGCAGATGCATATCTAACAAATGAATCAGTATATTTTTGATTATCATAATCATATCTTTGTTTTAAATCTTTATTAAAATATGTTCTGAATTCATCATTAGTTGGAGCAGGGATATGGATTGTTTCTTCCATACCTTGCTTAAATCCACTGATATCATAACTTTTAACAATGGTATCTTTTTTATTAGTAGGATTGGTAAATTCAACATATATAGTTAATTTACCTTCTTGATTCGCCTTAGCACGGTTATTTCCATCTAAGGTAGCATTAGTTAAAACTGCCTTAAACTTATTTATGTAGTTATCTTTAACCTTAATACTTCAATTTTGTAAGTTATCAAAAACTTTTGTAGGAAGTGTATTTTCTTTTGTGGTAGGAACCAAAGTGTTTGTAGCAACTAATTCAAATTGGTCATCTGGTTTTAACGAATTTACTATTGTAGCAAATTCTGCTTTTGATATAGGTTTAACTTGTTTTTGCTCACCCACTGATTGCCCACCTGAACTCCCAGAAGAACTTGAACCCCCAGGATCGCTAGAACTTTGTGTTCCATCTTGATCAGAAGAACTTTTTGCTCCACCTGAATCAGTTGAACTACCTGAACCACCTTTTGTCTCTGAATCATTAGTATCTTTTTTGTCTTCTTTTGTCCCGCAAGCAACAGCAATTGTTGCTGGAATTAATAAAGATGCAGATAAAATACTAAATCACTTTATTTTCTTCATATAACCTCCTAAGTTAATGTAAGATCATCTTCTTGTTGACTATACACAGCAACTGTATAACCATTTGATTCAAGTTGTTTTTTTAACTCTATTGCTTGTGGTTGTACATAAATGGTTGTTTTATTAAGTTGTTTAGCTAAATCAAATAAATCCTTTAAATAACCCAATCCACGTGATGTTAGTTGATCAGAACCAGTTAAATAAACATATTTAGTTGTATTATTGTTACTAAATATTATTTTTGCATCTGGTGGACCCGGTTCTCCTTTAGCGATGTTTTCAAAACCTGCATCATTTAATTCTTTAGAAGAAATGTTAAAGTATTCTGAATCATTAAATAATAATAATCTTTTAATTTTTCTTGGAGCATTTGATGTTTTAACTACATCTGAGAATACTAAACCATGCAATGAACGAATTGATGGTGCTCTAGAAAAATCAAGACCTAACGGATAACTGTTTCCACTTTCATTGTTATCGGGATGGTTTCCACCTCCGCTTTTTCCTTCAAATATTTTTTCATTATTTCTAGTTCAATATGCCATTCTTAAACCATCATTAATTCTTGAATATGGATCAGAAGTGTTCTTTTTTATATCACTTTCTTCAAAAGCAAGAGAGTCAAATACAATTCTAGTAGCTATATTTGAATTCGCTGGATAATCTCTACTTACATCATAATCTAGTGTATTAACCCAAGCGGTTTTACGAAGAGCTAACGGGTTAATTGATCATTTTTCTGAAAGTGCATTTCCGGTTGTATATAAACCTAATTCATCGATTTCTTTGTATTCTAGCTCTATTAATGCAGATGTATTTGCAGCAGATGCATCAAAGAATAATTCTAATTGAGGAATTTTTTGAGGTAATAAATCTAAAATTTCTTTAAATTTCTGATTCGCCGATGCTGCACCCATATTTAAGAAACGATATGAAGTAATATTAATATTATCTTTTTTAAATCCTTCCAAAAGTTCTTTTGTTTTAGCATATGCCTTAGAATCAAACATATTAATTTCTAAAACAGTTCCTTCATTAAGTTGTCCATCAACTTTTTGCTTTGCTGTAAGTTTATAAATATTAATACCTTTTATTCCTTGAATATCATATTTAGCAAATCTTGCTTCATATTTTATATCAGTTTTATTTCAGTCTTTATAATTACCACTTAAAATTGAATCACCATCACGGCCAAATGGTCCTGAGATCCTAAAGGTTCTCCTAGTTTCATTATCTCTTGTTTGTACACCTAAAACTGAGTTAAATTCATCTGGTTGACCAAATGCATGTGAGTTAATTTTTCCATCTTCAGTGATATAAATTTCTCTCGGATCTAAAACAAATCCTTTTTGTAATTCCGAATATGCACTTGGATCTATTTGGGTAAATTTAGAAAAGTCAATATTTTCTATTAAGAGTCAATCACGAACTGTTTTATCAGGGTAATTTTTAAATTTTTCATAATCAGCTGGATTCTTTAAAAAATACTTGATATTAGGTGAATCTATTAATCTACTGTATTGATATCGTTTTTTTTCTCAAACTCATGGTTGTTGATTAATATAACTTTGAATATTAGCATCGCGTTCAGTTTCTGTTTTATATTGTTTATCATCAAAAATTTGCTTAATAAACCCTATTGTATCATTCGGATTATCATGTATGGTTTTAAATGCTGCAACTGCATTAGATAAAACCCTGTTAGTCAGTTGGTCTGTAACTGTAATACTATTTAGAACCTTATTTATTTCCTGTGAATATGGTCTTCGATTAGCGATATCACGTTCTACATCATATTGAGCAATTGTTCTTCCTGGATTTTGTGTAACATCTGCATCAACAGGTACACCTTGAATATATATTTTATTCGATTGTTCTTGTTTAGGACTAAAGTTTTCTTGTTTTTTTACTTCCTGCTTTGGAGGTTGAGCAATTGGTAATTCTTTCTTTTCGTCTTCTTTTGGTGGGGTTATAACGATTTGTTTTATTTTTTGCGCTGAAGCAGGTTCACTCTTCTTTATTTCTTGTTTTGTTTCAGGTTTTGGTTCATCTTTTTTCTTTTCAGGAACTTGTTTTAACTCTTGTTTTTCTATCGGTTTTGGTTTTTCAATTTGATTTAAAATAACTGTTTCCTTAGTTTTTGTCACTTCTTTGTTTTCATCAACTTTTTTAGTTGTCTTAACAGTAGGTTCATCTATTTTTTTAACCTTTTCTTTTGGTTTAGGTAAATTTAAATCAACAACTGAACTAATGCCAGCTGTTATATCAGTATGATTTATATTTTCTAAAACTGGTTTATTAATTGATTCAGGTAGGTTGCTACTATTATCTGACGATGAGGTGGGTGAAAAATTATACAGGACTGATCCAGTGACACTTGAAACAAGTGATGTACCAACTACTAAACCACTTAATATCAAATATTTTCGTTTTAATTTTATACTCATATGACACTCCTTCGATTGACACGTATATATATATATATATATATATATATGAAATATATGCATACATATCTACTTAAAATGTCTTCTATACTATTATTATAGTATTTTTACTAAAAATAAAAGATTTTTTTCTTTAAAAAGTTTTTACTTTTATTTTCTAATGCAAAATTATATTATTTTTTCATTTTATAAAAGAAATTCATAAAATTTTTTTTATAGCAGTATTTTATAGTAAATTATAATTTTGTATAATTAATTTATGAATAAACCTAAAATTATTTTTATTGACTTAGATGGAACAGCAATTGATGGTCCTGGAGAAAAGTTTTGACAAAAAGAAGTAACCGAATTTACTAAGGAAATAGTTAAAAAAGTTCAAAATTTTATTCCTATTGTAGTTTCAACAGGACGTGGGGTTAATCCTAAAACTCTTGCTATTGTTCAAAGTTTAGGTTCAAGCTCTTATATTGCTTGAAATGGTGCTCAAACAGTTATAAATGGACAAGTTGTCCATTCAGTTGTTATTCCAAAAGATATTGCTAATGAATTATTTGATGAAATAAAGAAAAATAAATGCTTTGTTGTTTATGATTCTAATCCAAGAGAACATGCATATACCAAAAACTGATTTTATCGTCTAGTAATGGGTTTTGGTAAAAAAACAGCAAAAAAATATTCACAATATAATAAAGATTTTGAACCTGCTAAAGCATTAATTTGAAGTCCTTCAAAAAATAAAATTTTAAGATTAGCTGAAAAATGAAGCGAAAAATTTGATGGAAAATTAAATGTTTCATTATCTGGAAGTAACAATATTATCGAAATAACAAATGTAGGTATTTCTAAGGGTGCAGAAGAGGCAAGATTATGTGAATTATGGGGAATTGATCCAAAAGAAGCAATGCATATCGGTGATTCAATGAATGATGCATCTGCTAAAGAACATATTGGTAAATTAGTTGCTATGGCTAATGCTGTTCCTGAATTAAAAGAAATTGCTGATCAAGTTACAAAATTTCCTTGTTCTGAATCTGGATTAGCTCGTTATATAGAGCAATTTATAAAATAAGCAGATTTTATCTGCCTATTTTAATGTCTTTTGAATTTGTTTATAAATATCAGAATTAGTTGTATCTGAAATCTGTGCAAGAACTTCATTAAGTAGTTTTGCTTCTTTTCTGGAAATATCAGGAACTATAAAACTTAAAATAACAATTAAATTACCAACTCCATATTTGTTTTTAACGCCCTTACCTGGAATTCTAATTTCTTGACCAGATACATAACTTCTTTTTAATGTATAACTTACATCGCCATAAGGTGTAGGAATAATAACATCTCTTTCTGCTAGCACATCGAAAACTGATACTGGATAATTTAAATATAAATCATTATCTTTGCGTTTAAAATGTTTATGTGGTTTAATACGTATTTGAATATACATATCTCCTGATGATCCACCATTAATTCCTGGTTCACCATAACCATCGAGTCTTAATTCTCTACCATCATCTATTCCTTGTGGGATTTGTAAGTTAACAGTTTTAAGTTGTCTTTCATATTTGTTACCACGACATACACTACATTTTTTAACTATTCTTTTACCAACTCCACCACAAGTTCCACAAACAACATGCTGTTGCATTTGTCCAAAGATACCACGTGCCACTTTGGTTACATGACCACTACCTCTACATGTTGAACAAGTTTGGATATCAGATGCACTTTCAGCTCCACTTCCACCGCAATGTAAACATGTTTCATTTTTATACATCTTTTGTTTAATATTTTCACCCATTAAAGATTGCATAAAAGTAATTTCCATTGTTGCATGGATATCTTGACCCTTTCGTGGTTGATTGCTTGTTTTGCGAGAACCACCACCAAAACCTGAAAATATTGATTCAAAAATATTACCAAACCCTTCGAAACTACTTGCAAAATCCGAATAATTTGCTCCATTTGCATATTGTCCATTTGCTCCAGCATGTCCAAATTGATCATATGCACTACGTTTTTTAGAATCTGAAAGCACTTCATATGCTTCATTTATTTCCTGCATCTTTGTATGACTATCTGCATCAGTTGATTTATCTGGGTGATATTTTTTAGCTAACGAACGATAAGCTGATTTAATCTCTTGCTCGCTTGCTGTTTTACTTACTCCTAAAACTTCATAATAATCTCTCTTTGTACTCATAGTATTTAAATTTTAGCACATTTTTTGTTTATTTGCTAATTTTTTAATTTTTTATTCTTCTAATTTAATAAGATACTTTTTAATCTCACTATCACTTTTATCACTATATTTTAATAATAAAAGTATTTCTTTTTCATTTATTTGTTCATAATTAAAATCAATTTGCCCTTTTTCCTTAGCAAACCTACGGATAATATCTTTGATTATTTCTTCAACTATTTTTTTATCTAAAATATAATTACCATACTCGTCTTCTTGAACATATTTAGCAAAATACCTAGGTTCTAGAATTGGAAAAGATGTTGCTATCTCTTTCTCTTTAATAGGAACCGTATCTTCTTTATTAGTATTCTCTTCTTTAACTTCTTCTTTTTTATTTACTACTGTGTATATTCCATAACCAACTCCTGCAATCGAAAAGCCTACTAATATAGATATTGTGAATTTATAAATCTTCTTCATTTTTCTTTCTTTTAATTCACTGATTAAGTTTAAAAGTATTTATGTCATAGAGTTTCTCAATTAAAACAGAGTATTTAAAAATTTGTTTTTTAAATTCTTCTGAATTATTTATCGGCAATTCTTGAATAATTAATGAATTCGCTTTACTTGGTTTGCTCAATGCTTTAAAGTTTTGTTTGCGGTTGATTATAAACTTTGCATAATTTGTTTCAATGTAAAACTTAGAATTCAACTCACCTGAAAAGTTTTTATTTACTACAACTGAATTATCAATTTTTTGAATCAATTTTGCATCTTCTGCCTTTGCAGATGTAACAAAATCAAAATTGTAGCTTATCTTATTAATTCCTGCTACTTTTTTATCTGCTAATTCTATCTTTTGCTCTTTTTTATCTTTATCAAAACTTGCTGCATAATTACTTTTTATTACATTAAAAGACGTGGAGTTTGGTAGATATTTTTCTATTTTTTCATCATATGATTTATCGCGATAAACATATAATTTTAAAGGTGTTGTCACACCTTTTGATGTATTTAAATCATCAAAAGTTAAAAAGACATTCCAATACCTTTTGCTAATCTCTAACTTTTTATTATGAATACGATAAGTAATAGAATAAGGGATTAAAAGTTTTGCTAAATTTTCTTTTATGATTAAATTATCAACATAATTTTTAATATGATTTTCTTGGATTTTGATTTTTCTTAAAGGTTTATCATCATCGGTTGCTAAAACTATCGAAATTTGCTTGTTCTCATTAGTTAAATCATAAATTAAACCAAATCTTTGCAAACTTGCATCAAAGATATCGTGATCTTTATTACCATAAAAAATATGCACTTTGTATTTATGAAGATTTTCAACTGCATTTGCACCATTTAAAGTTCGAAACAAAATTACAGTTTTCTTTGCACCTAAATTTCTTATAATTTCTATTTCAAAATTTCTGTTAAATGTTTTTACAACTTGATTATCTTCAATATTATATGTAACATTTTCAACAATTAACTCACTGCTTCGCTGGACATCATCATAATTATAATAATAAGGAATCATAAAAGTAACCTACAAACTGATTAATTGCATCTTTTTTATACTTATAAAAGGTTGTTTTAGAAAAGTGTTCTTCATATCAAGTTGTTTTACTCCTAGTTGCACGATCTAAATAGCATTTTTCAATAATCCAAGCATTTCGTGGTGTAAGATAATTTAAAATTGTGTGAATAATATCATTTTTATCATTTAGTTTTCTTTCAAAATTTTTTAATTCAGCAATCCTATTTTCTTCTGTCTCTAAGGTATTAAAACGAATCCTAATCAATTTCTTACGAATATGATCTAAATATTTTTCATATGAATCAAATAAGGATTTCATAATTTTTAGTTTAAAATTATAGTTGTTTTTGTTCTTTAATAATGTGTCTTTTTTTAAGTCAATTTTAAATACAAATTGATCATCTACGTACGGTTTTATTTCTGCCATAGTTTTCCTTTTTCTGAGGTTTCCCCTTTTAATTTATAACATTTATAAATATAAAATTATGGAAATTATTACAGACGAACTAAATACGGACTAATACGGGAATTTTTAATTGAAATTCCACATTTTTTTTACATAAATATATAATTTTATATAATAAGAAAATGAACGAAAATATAGCAGCAATTAGTAGTGGTTCACGAATAAATCAACCGATTTCTATTGTTCGTGTAGCAGGTCCAGATGCCGTTAAGATAGTTAAAAAAATTTTTAATGGTAAGGTTGGAGATGATCATCAAATTACATATGGTCATATTTTTGATAACGATATTTTAGTTGATGAAGTCTTGATAATGTGGTTTGTCGGTAAAGAATCGAAAGGAAAAATAATTTATAACAATTATGTTGGTGAACCCTTGATTGAAATTAATTGTCACGGTGGAATTGTAGTAACAAATAAGGTATTAGAACTACTTTTAGCAAATGGTTGCAGATTAGCAGAAAAAGGTGAATTTACCCGTAGAGCATTTTTAAACGGTAAAATGGATTTAGTTAAAGCAGAGGCGATACATGATTTAATTATGTCACAAACTACTTCACAAGCATTTGCAAGTGTAAATAAATTTAACGGTAAAGCATCACAACTGATTGATGAATTTTCTAATGATTTAGCTTTATTAATTGGTATTTGTGAAGTAAATATTGATTATCCTGAATATGAAGATGTTGAAAAAGTTTCTACTCCTTTGATGCTTGAAAAAGTTGAAAATTTAATTACAAAACTTGAGCAAATTGTAAAAGTTTCTGAAGATAGTAGATACATTTTTGACGGAGTTCATGTTGCTCTTTTAGGTAAACCTAATGTTGGTAAAAGCAGCATTTTAAATACATTATTAAGCGAAGAAAAAGCAATTGTAACTGATATTGCAGGAACCACCAGGGATTTAGTTGAAGCAAGTTATCAAATTAATGGGATTTTATTTAAACTTATTGATACAGCAGGATTAAGAAAAACAACAGAAGTAATTGAACAAATTGGGATAAAAAAATCACTTGAGCAAATTCAAAAAGCTGATTTAGTGGTTCACATCCTTGATCCAAGTCAAAAAGAAGATGAATTTGATGAAATGATTTTTAAAGAGAGTCAAAAACTAGGGAAATTTTATATAAAAGTTCAAAATAAATCGGATTTGGTTAATAATAAAAATACTAACATTGTTAATGTTTCTGCTTTGAATAATGACATCAAAGAGCTTGAAGAAGCAATGGTTAAGAACTTTGCAGATATTAACATTTTTGATGAAAGAATTTTTAATAACACTCGTCAATTATCACTAATAAAATCTGCACTAAATTCAATCAAGGAAGCAAGAAAATCCTTACAAAACGATCAAACTTATGATGTGATTATTATTGATTTATATAATGCTTGAGATGAGTTGCAAAATATCAAAGGAAACGCTAATCGCGAAGACCTTTTAGATGTGATGTTTGCAAACTTTTGTTTAGGAAAATAATGTCAAATAAAAAAAACAAATTTATCGACGCTCATTGTCATTTGTTTACAGAGTATTATAAAAAAGAAGAGATTGAAAATATCGTTGCTGGCATTAGCAACAACAATATTGAATTTATAATTAATAACGGGGGCTCTCACAAAAACAATCTTGAATGTATCAATCTTGCTTTGAAATATCATTTTATAAAAGCTTGCATCGGTATCCACCCCGAATCTGGTGAAGGTGAAAATGGCTATCTGCAAGTTGAAAAACTTCTAAATGAACATCAAAATTTAATTGTAGGAATCGGTGAAATAGGTTTAGATTATTATTATGAAGATGGTTTATCAAAAGAAAAACAATTGCTTAGTTTTGAAAATCAAATAAAATTAGCAAATAAATATAATCTTCCTGCTGTTATTCATATCCGTGATAAAGAAAATGTATATCAAGCTTACCGAGATGTCTATGAGATATTAAAAAAATATCCAAATTTAAAATGTATGTTGCATACTTTTGCAGGAGATTTATATTGAGCAAAGAAATTTATGGAGTTTAAGAATTTATACTTTTCTTTCAGTGGTGTAATAACTTTTGGTTCTGCAGATAAAACCAGAGATGTTGTTAAAATGCTTCCTCTTGATAGGTTTTTAACTGAAACAGATTCTCCATATTTAAGGGTACATCCATATCGCAACCAAATAAACGAACCTAATACAGTTGTTTATGTTGCTTATTATATTGCAGGTTTAAAATCAATCGGAATGGATAAATTTGTAGATCGAATTAATCGAAATTTAAGGAAGTTATTTAACTTATAATGAAAAATGCGGTATATGCTAAAAAGAAGTTTGGACAAAACTTCTTAATTGATAAAAATATTATTAATAAAATTATTAATCTTGTTGGAACATATGATTATATTGTTGAAATAGGTCCAGGTAGAGGTGCATTAACATTGCAACTTATCAAAATTGCTAAATCTGTGTATGCATATGAAATCGATCCGGATATGGTGAATATATTAAAAGAAAATATCAATACAGAAAGCTTATTTATCTACCAGCAAAACTTTTTGAAAGTCGATTTATCAAATCTACCTAAAAGCATTATTGTTGCAAATATTCCTTACTATATTACAACTGATATTCTTTTTAAAATTTTTGAACATCGAGATAAATTTTCAAAAGTGATTTTGATGGTGCAAAAAGAAGTTGCTCAGCGCATTATTGCAAAATATAAAAGTAAAGAATATTCCAAACTTTCGCTTTCTTGTCAATTTTTAGCAAATGTAAAAATAGAATTTATGGTTCCTGCTTCTTGTTTTTCCCCTGCTCCAAAAGTAGATTCAGCAATTATTTCCTTAGAATTTAAAGATAATATTGATAACTACACCTGAAATACGTATAAAGAATTTTTTAAACTGTGCTTTATAAACCGTCGTAAGAAGCTTATAAGTGCATTGAAAAGTGTTTATTCGATGTCTAATATACAATTTGCTTATAACTGTCTTAAAATGCACGAAAACATACGAATCCAAGAGATTCCAATAGAACAAGTGATTTTGCTGTATCAATATTTAAATAAACGAATATAAAAATCTGGCCTAAGCCAGATGTTTTATTTGCATTTTTCTAAAAAACTTTTAACTTTTGTTAATATGTTTTCACTTGTAAACCCATTGAGATGATATACAAAGTCTCCGGGGGCTGAGTGACCAAAATCTTTGGCAAAATGTCCATCGAATTTTTGATATAAAGCTAATTTATATCAAAGTGGATCATTTGATGCTTCAACTGCAAAGTTAGGAAGTTTGTCTAAACCAAGTTTTGAAATTAATTCACTGTCATCTAGCAATAACTGTAATGATGGAACTGAAATCACATTAGCAACAATATCACTTCTTTTTAGTTCTTCGGCTGCTTTATATACTAATTCAACTTCTGAACCTGATGCAAGTAAGTTTACAACAGCTGATTTATTTTGTGAAATAAAGTAGGCAGGTTTAAATGTTTCTTTTTGTAAATTAAATGACTTCATTGGTTGACGGGTTGCAATAATTGCTGATGGTGTAGATTTTGAATTCAATGCATATTTAAATGAATTCAACATCTCATTTTCATCACAAGGACGAAATACTAGATAGTTCGGAATACTTCTTAATGTTGCAAGTTGTTCAACCGGTTGGTGGGTTGGTCCATCTCCCCCAACCTGATATGAATCGTGACTAAATACAGCGATGTTTGGCAGTTGCATAATCGATGATAATCTCAATGCTGCCTTTCCATAATCGGCAAAAACTAAGAATGTTGCCCCAAATGTTGGCATTCCAGAATGTAATGCAATCCCGTTGTTAATTGCAAACATTGCAAACTCTCTAATTCCGTATTTTACATTACGATCACTGTTAAATCCTACTTTTGTAGCCCCTCTTAAGTCAGCAGAACCTCCTAAGAAGTTTTTGTGATTTTTATCCAAATAAATCATAATTTCATCAACATAGTTTCTGGATGCTTGATTAGTTTGCTTAAATTGAAAATCTTTGAAATCAAAATGTTTTTCTTGGTTAATAAGCTGTTTTAATTCAGAAGCTAATTCAGGATATTCAGTTTGATAAGCTTCTAATTTCTTCTCTCATCTTGAATAAAATCCATGTTTAGTCTTTAATAATTTTGAACCAAATTGATATGCATTTGGATCATATTCAAACGGATTAGTGTAAGATAAACCTAAATTTTGTTTATATTCTACTGTCGCTTTTTCATCTAAAATTCCATTATGTCCTTTAGGTGAATTTGCAACCTTAGTTCCGAATGCAATTGTAGTAGGAACCTGGATGTAACTTGGACGTGTGCTTTTTTTAGAGTGTTCTAATGCAGCTAAAATTGTAGCAGGATTATTGTTTTTTAAAATTTGCACATTGAAATTTAATGCTTTGAAATATTTTTCAAAATTGATATTATTTACTTCTTCAGAAGCTGTATCAATTTGCATATTATTATAATCATGCACTAAAATCAATGAATCGAGTTTATTAGTCCCAGCAAAGGCACATGCTTCAAGAGCAACTCCTTCTTGAAAGTCTCCATCTCCACAAAGAGCAATAACATTATGATTAATAATGCGATGTCCTTCACGGTTGAAACGATTTGATAAATGTTTATTTGATAAAGCCATACCAACAGCCATACCAACCCCTTGCCCTAATGGTCCAGTTGATGCATCAACATAATCCAGTTTTTCAATTTCTGGATGTGATGGTGTTTTAGAATCATACATTTTATGTTGTTTGATATCTTCTAAGGTAAGTAATCCCATCAAATGATACAATGAATAAAGGCCCATTGAACCATGTCCTGCTGATAAAACAAAACGGTCGCGGTTAAATCAATGTGGATGTTCTGGTGAGAATTTTAAGCTTTCTCCAACAATGGCATAAAATATTTCTGAAGCACCAAGTGCCATTCCGATATGTCCTTGTTTTGCGTGATTAATTCCATCTATTGCTACAGCACGTATGTTAGCAATGAAATCTTTATGGGTAAAGTTTTTTTTATGCATTTTGTAGTTGATCCTTCTTTCTTTTGTCAAAAACAAATCTTTTGATAAGTCCATCTGTGACTAAAGCAAGATAACCAGCAATAATTATTCCAAAAGCTACGAATTTACCAACTTTTGGTATTAAACCAAGGATACCAGGAATAAATCCAATAAAGTAATCAGTATCTCCTCAGTTAAGTGATGTTATAGAAATATTTTTAGATGTTTTTTCAATTAGCACCCCTAGTTCATTTGTTGCTGTTGGAGCTCAATTTCCTGCTACAAAGATTACAGGAATGAATGTGATAATTAAACCTACCACAAATGGTCCAACAATTGCACCAATGATACCACCTTTGATATTTCCAAACACCCCCGATGTTGCACCTAAGAAAAAGTGAGGAACTAGTCCTGGTAGCACAACAGCAGGTATTAATGCCGCTTTACCAAGTCCAATCGTGATGAACATTCCTATTATACCAGCAATAAACGAAGAGATAAACCCAATTATTACAGCATTCGGTGCATATGGAAATACTACCGGACAATCCACAGCGGCTTTAGAATTTTTAATTAATTTATCACTAAATCCTTTATACATCGGAACTAGTTCACCAACAAATAATCGCACCCCTGCTAAAATTATTTCTACCCCTGCTGTAAAGGTAAACGCTTGCACAAACATTGTAATAACTCAGTTTCCTGATGCTAAAACTTCATATGCAGCAGGTGCATTTTTAGCATTAATTTTACCTATTTCATATAGGATACCACCTGGTAAAAAGGCAGCTAAATAGAAAACAAATACAGTTATGGAAATAGAAACTAAAGTATTTCTAAAGAAAAATAATGATTGGGGAAATTTAATTTCTTCAGTTGATAAAACTTTTCCTTTCTTTAATTTATTAATTCCTTCTCCTATTAAACCTGATAATGCATATCCGAATCCACCAGTATGTCCTAGTGCAATTTCGTTGCTTCCAATAATTTGTTTCATATATCTTTGTTGGACTGCAGGAGAAAGCACCATATAAATTGCCATCAAGGCAGATGAGGTAAATAAAGCAAGAGCAAAGTCGCCTGGTTTATGTTCAAAATCAAACCCAATGACATACATAACTGCTGCTAACATTAATGAACTGTAATAAAGCACATGTCCAGATAAATAAACATATTTAAATCTTGATGTAAGTGCTAAAACAATGTTTAACAGCATCGCTACCAGCATTACAATTGAACCTAGGGTAGTAATTGATGGTAATGCTTGAGCAAGTGCTCCTGCAAATGCATCGTTGTTTGGAATAATTCCATTTAATCCATAAACTGATTCAAAAACAGGTTGAAACTTATTAAGTGAACCAACAAGTACACCTGCTCCACCACCTAGGATTAAAAATCCAACAATGACTTTAAATGTAGAAATTATTACTTGGGATGCCTTCTTACGTAGCACCAAAGCACCTATCATTGTAAAAATTCCAACTAATAGGGCAGGTGTACCGACAAATGCCTTTAAAAATCCAAGCAATCATAATAAAAATGCCATACATCCTTTCTAAACTAAGTTTAATAATGCTTTTAACTTAGTTTCTAATTCGGTTTTTGATAATATGTTGGTTAAAACAACCATTCTTTCTTTTGGAAAATCTAGTGCTGGAGCAACATCTGCTCCAACTACTACATAATCTACACCATTTTTGCTAAATGATGAAATATTAGTGTGTTCAACACTGTCATATTCAACACCTAATGAATCTAAAACTGATTTAACATTCATCTCTAATAGTAGCGATGAACCCAAACCAGAACCACATACACATCTAAAATTCATATTTACTCCTTGTTAATAAATTTATAAATTCACTTTTATCACTTACTGCTAGTGCTTTTGATTTGAAATCTACATCCATAAAGTATTGTGCAAACTGTGAAATCAACAGAAAATGAGAATCATTATCTGGAACAGATAATGTGATAATTATTTTTGCAGCTTTTTCTTTTTGGCCATTAAAAACTATTTCTTTATCCAAAATTAATGTTGATGTTGCTGGTTCAATGCAGTGTTCTCCTGCTGGTGCATGCACTAAAGCAATACCTTTTTCTAAGACATAATATGCCCCATATTTTGTTGTTGATTCTAAAATCATTTCTTCAAGTTTTCAAGTTGCTTTTTTATTTTCAACTAGCATTTTTACACCGATATGGATTGCTTGTTTTCAGTCTGTTATATCTTTTCGAAACTCTAGCATACTTAAATCAAATAATTTCATCTTTTCTCCTATTTAAATTTTATAAATGCGACAGTAATAAACAAAACAAACAACAAAATAAGCATTATGATAAAAGTTAAGAAAATTATTTTTCCGCCTTTGGTGGTTGTTTTGTGCTTATATTCCTTTGGTACTGGTAAACTTTTAATATAAAAGAATTTATTTGGATTCTTAGCAATTATTAATGATTCATTTTCTTTTTGCTTATATAATTTTTTTAGTTGTTCATCATTTAATGATTTTAAATACTCCAAATCCATTTCATATTTATAAATAAGGTGTTCAATAATTTTCTCTTTATTCATCATTTCCCCAATGCTTAAATTTATAAACAATTTCACTAATAAATTTGATATAAAAATTACTATATTTGCTTAAGATAAATAATTTTTTATACTTTAAATAACTCAATATCAATACAAGATGTTGGTTATAAAAATTTTCTATAAAATAATTTTTTGTAAGTATATAAATTTGTTTAGATAATTTATAATTAACTGCAAAATCTATTGTTATTACAATCATTATAAAAGACAAAATAACAATAAAAGCAATTCAAAAGTTCATCATTAAAACTATTCATAAAAAAGTCGTTAATATAAATACAAATCACTTTAAAATTTCTTGGTTGATATTTCATTTAGCACTTGTTTGTTTTGTTTTATAATAAAAATAAACTAAGTTTACTAAAGCATATATATTTGAATCAAGATGCTCCTTATCAAGATATAAAATTGATTTTTTAATATCCAATGATGTTTTAAAATAAGAAGTTTTTAAACTGATAGCAAAAGATTTATGATGTCTTGCTTCTACATCTTGCTTTAACTTAACCAAAAACCTATCATTAATATTCAACCCAACTCTTTGATACTTAATTTTTAAATTAAACGAATAAACAAAATGAATAAATAGTTGAATGAGTAAAATTATTATTAAAACTAATGCCCCGAAGATGTTAAATTGCATTATTGTTATTTTTAAATAAGTTTCTTTTTAATAACATCTCAACAACTTTTTCTGGATTTAAATTCTTTTTTGATAACTGTGAAATTTCTTTTGAAAGGGAGTTTATATTTAAGGTACGATATGGACTATTATTATCGATTAATTCAAATGATATATTTTCATCTATGAGTATTATTATTTCAAAAAAGTCTTTAAATTTATGTTTCATTCATTTATTAATTTCATTTAATCAACTCATTTTAAGGTTTTCTTTATATTTACTTTTTTTATTTGCTTGCAGCAAGATTCCGTTTGAATCTATCTTTATTTTTTCAAAATTTGAACTTGTTATAATGTTGCTAATAACAAAAATTTTTTCTTGTGTTATTACAACACCACTTAATATTGAAAATCCTTTTTTAGCAAAAGAGTTTTTTATTAAAATATTGGTTAAAACACTTGATTGAGTAAGGTTTTTTAAGATTAATAACTTATCTACTGTTGCTTTTGATGTGTATCCTATATTGTTATTGATATTTTTAGCATCCTTATTGTTTGCTTTCAATCAAATTCTTCAGATAATAACACCTATTAAAATAAATCCTAATAAAGTTGATAAAACTATAATAATAATAGTTTGGAAAGTCATTAAAAATTATCCTTTCATCAGTTACAAAAATCTTTTTCATCTGCAAATGAGTATATGATAGATCCACCAATCGCTACATCTATATTATGCAAACTAAATAAATATGCATTTTCTTTTCTTAAACCACCATCGCTATATATTTTGATGTTCGAGTTGATATTTTTGATAGTTTTTGTTTTATCAAGAAGTTTAGGACTTAACTTTTTTCCTGTTCCTCCTATAACATCAATTGTCATTAAAAGTATTTTTTGTGAATTTATAATAATATTTTTATAGTTTATTGGATCATCATTTGCTTGTAGCATAATCCCAAAATCTATATGTGGATAATTATTTTTGATTTTATAAAATTCTGTATTTACTTTTTCAGCAGGGATAAATATTGTTTTAAAACCTATATCAATTAGTTTTTTGATATGAATATATGGATTATTTAACATCAAATGCACATCAAAATGCACATTTTTATATCTATTAATTAAAAACTCTGCTTGATCAAATGTAACCCCAAAATTACTTACATAAACCCCATCCATAAAATCAATATGAATGTGTTTCATACCATTTTTAACTAAACTATCAAGTTTTGATAACGAAATGTATGAATTAAGTGCAGCAACAGATTGTGAATATTTCATAAAATCTCCAATTACCCAGAAATAATTTTATGCTTCCTATATATATATATATATATAGCAATAAAGTTGTGTAATATAGGATATTGATGAATATTTTTTCATATTTTTGCCACATTATGATAATTTAATTGAACAAGTATAAAAAAATAGTTTATAAGTATATATTTTAAAAATGGTAAACTAGTCACTCATAAGCAAATATAACATTCAAGCTACAATATTTTTAACTAAATTAATGCATTAAATATTTCTAAATCAACCAAAATACATCTAATCAATAAATTAAAAATTTATATTAGATATTCATATATAATTTTATAAGGAGAATAATGAAAGATATATATTCGATCTTAATTTTGTTATTAATAGTTGTTTTTTCCTTTAAATTCATAAAGGACACTTTCGATGTAAGAAAATATTATATAAATAATGTTATTTATAAAACTACTAAATCATGAATGTTATATAACTGAATAATCTTACTTTTTTTTGCTACCATAACTTTTATTTTTTTATTATTATTTTCTGCAAAAGTTATTTTAATAAAAAGTTACACTGAAAAACAACAAGAAGAAATCATTAACATAATTTGGTATAAAACTTGAATAATATGAGTATATATTGGTTTGTTTTTAATTTATCTATCATTAATTAGTTTTAATATATATTTTTATATTAAAACTAAAGTAAATATGCATATAAGTGATCAAGAATTTAGCAATTTTGATAAAAATCGCATAAACGATTTTTCTGTTGAAAATTCATATTTAATAAAGCGCAAAAAACAACGTAGTGGGGTTATCGAACAACAAATTCGTTTTCAAGACTACATTTCTGTTGCTAGATTAAATAGATGATTTGGTAAAAAATTATTTTATAAGTCAATTGTAAATCGATGTTTATATTTTTATTTAAGACAACCACAAAAACTGACTGCTAAAAGTCAGCAGTTTAAAGATACTAATGAAGCTTTATTAGTTTTAATTCACGCTGCTGTAAGATTTATAAATAACATATCAATTAAAAAAATAGGGATAAACGAATTATGAAACATTACTAAGAATTTAATTAACTAAATTGTATAAAAATAATATGCAAAAAGATTAATAATATTGAAATTTATTAAGCTTTTTTTGTTACTTTTATATATTATCAACATTTTTCGTTTATTATTTATTTAGATATTGCATAAAAGGAGTGTAAATATTAAAAAAACTAATTAAAATGAATTTAAATATTAAACCTTATATTTGCTATATCTAAGAATCAACTATTATTTTATTAGTAGTTGTTATTTATAATAAATTAAGGAGTTGTATTGAAAAAGAAAATTAAGATGCTAATAGGAACTTCATTATTTATTACATCAATAGTTCCAATGGTAATTACATCAAACATAAATAAGAATTTTAATCAGAAAATAACTATATCAGAGAACTGGTATGATAATTTTAAAGAATTTAAAATAGAAGTTAGAGATTCATTTTCTATCAATTGTCATTAACTAAAAAAAGGTTTAATGATAATAATTTTGAACTTAAAATTTTACTAAATCATCAATATAACCTAAATGATGACACACAGAACCCTAATATAGTTTTTTATAAGAGCAACGAATTTATTAATAATGTAAAAATTACCGGTAATTCATTTAAAAATTATCTAGTAAGTGAAGAATTACCAATTGTATGGTTTTATTTTAATAACGAAAAACAGAGAGAATTGTTTGTTAAGTCACTTAAAGAAGATGAAAATATAGCAAAAATTATTTTATATACAAATAATATGAAAATCCTCAAATCAACAGTAAACGATAATTTTCTTTCTGACCTTTATTTCGATAAATATACTGGATCATCTGGTGGTGGTTCAAGTAATACAAATTCGTATAATTTTTCAAAATATGATATATTAAACAAAAATGATATATTTAAAATCTTAAATTTTGAAAATGGATATAAAAAGAGTTTAACAGAGACAGATAATAACAGTTTAGATGTAGGAGTTTTAGAATTTGGTAGTGTTTTTGATAAATTTAAGACAGATAATTTTTTCGCAACTTCCGTAGAATTTCTAAATAATGATATAGATAACAAAAATAATACATGAGAGCATTCGTTAAAAGTATCATCAATTATTGGCGGTGAAGAAGGTTTCGATAAATCAGCAAAATTATATATTGCTTCATTCAACTCTAGAAATTGCGACTGACAAACTAAATTGGAAAAATTAATTAAATATTATGGTATTAGAATAATTAACCATAGCTATGGTATGGAAAAAGATTGATATAACAGATTTTATTCTGAAGAGAGTTTCTTGTTAGATTATTTATCGCGCAAGTATGGAGTGATTAATGTTATTTCTGCCGGAAACGAAAATATCGGTGATCAAAATTCTGGTTGAATCAATAATTATTCTCTTTCATACAATTCTATAACTGTCGGTGCCCTTGATAAAAACTATAAATTTCCAGTCAAAAACAACAAATTAGCATTATATTCAAATTATAAAACAGATAATGCTAATGGTGGTCCAGCAAAACCCCTAGTTGTTGCTCCAGGTTATTTTAATTTTAAAGATAGTGATGGTAGGGAAGGAACATCGTTTGCTGCTCCTGCAATAACCGGATTAATTTCAACATTATTAAAATTAAAACCTAATTTAAATAATGAATTTAGAATTCCAGTAATCAAAAGTATCCTAAGTGCAGCTGCTATTTCGATAAGCGACAAAGAACAAATAAAAAACAAAAACGGATTTAGTGATAAATACGGTGCAGGGATTCCAGATTTTAATAATATGTTAATTGCTGCTAAAAATATTGAAACTTTTTCTGCAACTGACTTTGGTTTTCTAGATTCTATAAATAAAGAAAGCAAACATTTTAATGCTTCAAAAGGTGATACCATAAAAGCATCATTATCATGACTATTTAATGCTGGAATAACTTCATTATTCGGTCATTCTGGGTTTCCACTTATATATCCTGATGCTGATACAAGAACATATAACGGTCCTTTTAAATAACATGCAGAAACACTAGAAAATAAAAATGAATTAACTAATGAGTTTTATGGTCCATTTTTATACAAACAACTAAAAAAATTCGGAATTTCACAATCTTATTCTGATAATTATAAAGGTTTTTCTGATTATAACTTATCACTTCAAGAATTTGTTGATGGTAAATGAATTACTATTGATACTTCTAATTCAAACGATTCAAATGATGAACTTATAGAATATAAAGTAATTCACGACGGAGTTTTTAGGTTATTAGTTACAGGTTTTTGAAGTTCTTTTTACAAATATTCAATAAAGGATTTAATAGCATTTACATATGTCATTCAAAAAGAAAATAATTAGATTTCTAATCACTTCCTTACCAATATACACTTCTGTGTCTGTTGCATGTGGATCTAAGGTTGAAGTTAATAAGGGATCGGAAAATAAACAAGAAACTTTACCTAAAATACAGTTAAGCGAACCTGAATATCTAGAAAGTATTAACTTAAAAACTCCTTTATTTGTGAATCTTATTAAATTGAAGCAACAGCAACAGAGCATTATAACTTCTAATAGTGTTTTATTTGACCAATTTATATTACAACTTTTTAACAAACGAAATCGTAATGAAAAACGATTTAATTCTAATTTTAAATTTATAAAAGATGATTTTCTCAGTATTAAAACTGAGCAAGATTTTTATATTAATATCGTCTCCCTTATTAACAATTTGTATACTTATCTGGGTTTAAATAAAACTTTAACAGACAAGCAAATAGTAGAAATATTTGAAAATGATTTTTTAAATAACAAAAATATAAGTAATATTCTTAAAGATAATGATATTATAATAACTGACAAAAAGATAATTGAAGTTCATTTGGATACGATTATATTCTTATAGATGAAGATAAATCAAATATAGATGTTGTTTATGCTCTAAAAGCAGAACCATATTATATAAATAATAGAGTATCATTAGTTTCAACTACCGATCTTAGACCAAACAGACATATATTTTCAGCATTTTTAGTACCCAAAGATAAGGAATTTACTCTTTTAAAAACAGACAAAGAACAAAACGAAAAATTACTTTCTGCTTTATATAAAGAATTTAAATATAAAGAAGCAGATTTTATTTATATAAATAAAGAAGATAATATCGAGCATTTAATTACATCTGTAAGCAATAATCAATCTGAGATTTATAAAGAAATTAATTTTTTAGGTAAATTGACTAATGAAACAATTTCAGACTGAGAATTGAATCAAGGTATCAAAATTATCACAAATATAGATGAATTTTATCAACTTATTATCACTCCTTTACAAATTCTTGCTGCGAAACAAAATTTTCTTATTACTCCCGATGAACTTACAACAAAATTTGAAAAAATATTTTTAAATAATCAAAAAATTATTGATATTTTAAAAAACAACAGACTTCTATTTTATACGCAATTATTCAGCACTCTTGGAGATTATTTTAAAACGCCATCACATATACTAAAATTAAATGAAAATAATAACGAAAAATCTGTTTCCTTAGGTTTAATAAATGCATCGTTATTTAGTTATAATTTCACTATCAATCCAGATAAAAGCGATAAGAATCAAAACCAAATTAAACTTTTTTATAATATTATCTTAATACCAAATGATTATAAGTTAAATATAAAAACTGTATTAAGCTTTAAGGAAGCAAATGACTTTTTGGTTAGAGAGAACAAAACCATAAAAGTAATAAAAAAGTAAATTTTCTTATATAGGACACCGAGGCCTACCTTAAACATAAACCATTATTAAAAACTAATTTACACAAAAATTTTTATACTCAATTATTGAAACTTCTTTTTCACAGATTTTGCACATTTTCTAAGTTTTTGACAAAATTTTTTTGAAATTTCTCCCATTTTTATGTAGAATAAGAATGTAAAAAATTGAAGAGAAATTTATTTCTTACTAAAACATAAAAGGAGTAATATGAAAAAGCAAATTAAAAAAATATTTTTATTTAGTAGTATTTTAACTACATCAGTTGCTAGTATAGCAACATTAACAGCTACAAATGTGTTAAAAAATCAAGAAAAACCTTGATATTTAGGATATCAAAATAATAAATTAGAAGTTCGTATAAACAAAAACGGACAACTATTTAATTCTGTGAGGAATGTACCTGTAAACAATAATTATGAATTAAAACTTTTATTAAATTATGAAGCAAACAATTCAGTAATAGATGAAAACTGAACCGTCCAAAAAAATAATGAATTCATAGAAAACATTAAAAAATCAAATTTATATTTCAAAAGCTATCAAACAAGCTCGATGATGCCGATCGTTTGATTCTATTTTGATAATGAAAATCAAAGAAAAGAATTTGTCAAAAGTATTATAGAAAAAAAAGAAATTTATAAAGGTATTGTATTTCCAAACGAAATACAAAATCTACAATTGTCTAAAAGCAACAGTTCAGATAAAGAAGAAGAAATCGATTGAGATGTTTACTATAATCGTGATATTACAATAGACAACTCAAAAGATTTAAACATTGTAAATTTTAAAAAACAAATACAAAGAGAAGATAGCAGATATTATGATAAAAGTGGTAATGTTGGTGTTTTAGAAGTAATAGGAAGTATAGACGAAAGTAAGTTACAAAATTTTAATAGATTTGGTATCGAATTATATAATACTTCAAAATTTTCAAAAAGTCACCATGCAAACGAAGTTTCAAATACAACAGCAGGAATGAAAGGTTATGATAGATACTCTAAACTTTTCTTTTCTACTCATATTAACGATTCAGAATGACAAAGCTCTATTGAATGAATGGTTAAAGAAAAAGGTGTAAGAGTTATAAATCATAGTTATGGTGAGAGAAAAGATAATAGACGTGTATCATATGACGAAAATAATTTATTTTTAGATTATATATCAAGAAAATATGGAGTTGTAAATATATTTTCTTCTGGGAATGGAAATGATGAAAGGGAAAAACAAAATGAATGAATTAATGGTGACACACTTTCTCTTAATAATATAGTAGTTGGTGCATTAGATTTTGATGAAATAGATCAAAAACCTACTGAATCAATAGCAAAATATTCTAATTATTTATTAAGAAGTGCTTATACATCACTTTCTAAACCTAATGTTGTTGCTCCAGGATATTTATATAAAAGATGGCACAAAAACAGTAAAGGTGAGTGAAATTATTTAGATACAAATGGGACAAGTTTTGCATCTCCTGTTGTTACAGGTTTAGTTTCAACATTATTAAGAGAAAGAGATTTTTTAAATAAAGACAAAATTAGATTACAAGCAATAAAAGCTATCATAGGTGCTTCATCAAGAGCTCCAAAAGTAAGTAATCTTAACTACAAAGAGAATGGGTATACTCAAAAGTATGGTTCCGGTATTATAGATTTTGAAAATATGCTTGAAGCTGCAGATAATTTAGTAACTAAAGAAATCTCAAAATCTGATAATGATTTTGTTTTATGAACTAGTTCCTTTTATGTTCCAAAAGGTAAAAAAATTAAAGGAGCAAGTTCTTGATTGTTTAATGCTGGTTTATTAGAGACACCTGAAAACTCACCAAGTTACAATGCAAATGTAAATTGATGATGGTTTTTAGGGTTTTTAGGTGGTATTATAGCTAATTCAGTTGAAGGAGCAAGATTATCTAAGGAAAAAGCACAATGACTTGAAAAACATATAGATGAAGAAAGACTTAATTTAATAACAGTAAATCAAAAACAGCAAGATAAGTTATTTTCTGATTATGATTTATATTTAGAAAAAAAAGATAGGGATGGTAATTGAAAAGTAGTTAAAAGTATTACATCAATTAATTCTAATGATGAAATCCTTGAATATATAACACCCGAATCAGGCATTTATCAATTAAAAGTTAAAAAATATTCAGATGTATTATTTAATAATTCAATTAATGATAGTTTAGCATTAACATATACAGTGCAGGAAAAATAGTATGAAGAATTTTATAAAAAAATGAGTTTTTCTTTTTTCTGCATTAACACCTTTAATTGTTGCTAGTTGTGGAAACACCGCAAATAACAAGGAATATTTTATTAAAAATTTCAAGGATTTTGATTGATATATCGAATACAATAAAAAGCAAAATTCTATTAAAAATATTGGAGAAAATTATTTTTCTTATATGTGAGAAAATAACAAAGAAAATGCTGGTGAATTTCATTCTTTATTCAGAGATAAATATGTTTTTATTAAATCAGTAGATGAACTTAATAAATTATTTTTAGATAAATTTAATTTAAATTATGTTAAGAAATATTATCAAACATTTAAAGACAAAGTTGATTTTGACATTAACACTCTAACAACTGAAAAACTAAAACAAATGAACAAAGAAGAGTTTCAAAAGATTTATTTAAATAATGAAGATATTGATGAATTCTTTAAGACTAAAAATTTGTTAATGAATGAAGCTGGTAAAAATAATTTAGCAACATCACAATATAACTTAGTTCCAGATTACAAAAAAGACGATGCAACGAATTTAAAATTTTTATTTATTAATTTAGAGCAATTAGGTGCAAATTTTGATGATAAAAAAAGCACATATGAAGTACATATAACAATGAATGTAAAATATATTGATAAATCTAGAACCATTACTGTTATTAAAAATCCAAGTAATCATCAAATAAAAGACCTTTACCAATATTTTTATGAGACAATATCTTTAAAAACTAGTGATATATAATTTATACATATAAACTTTATAAATGCAGGAAACTAGTAAAAATTACTAGTTTCCTGCATTTATATAACTTTGAACTATAACTATTAACATTTTTGACCACATCACTTGGTTAAACAAATTTTAATAATCAATTTGAGACGGTATTTGTTATAACTGTGTTAAATTTTAAATAATTATGAAAAATCACAGTAGAGTTGAATAAGAAATGAAAGAAATTAAATCAAAAGCTAATGAATGAATTTTTTGTTGATTTACCAGAAAATGTTAAAAATATGTTTGTTTCTTATATTAGTTCGTGAAACAATAGTAAAGATATTAAGTTTGAAAAACCTAAATTCTGCACAAGTTGTGGTTCTGTTAATATTCATAAACACGGAGCAACTAATAATATGCCGCATTATAGAGGTTATGATTGCAAGAAAAAACTTAGCGATTTTGCACAGGAACAGTTATTGAACATTTAGGAAAAACACGCAGAGCAAAATATCCTCTGTTTTTTGATTGTCATTTAAAGAAATTATCCCCCCCCTTCTGCAACTGCAGAAATTTATGGGATAAATTTAAAACTCCTTTTCTTTGAAGACACAAATTACTAGATTTTATAAAATCAAAGTAATATGAAAACGAATCAGTAGTGGAATAACTGAATTAGATGAAATATACTTTAATAATGTAAGAAAAGAAAATTTCAATGTTGGAATCTGAGGAAAAGCAGGAAAAAGTGGGAAATCCATGTATTTTACTTCAAAGGGGCATTAGTTGAGAAAAACATTGTCTTTCTACAATAGTTGATCGAAATAGAAATATCACAATTCAATACTTAGGTGCTGGAAGATCTTCTGTTAAAAAAACTTTATAATGCTTTCAAATATAAAATTACGAATACAGAATCTATACAATTTTTAACAGATGGTGAAAATGCTTATAGTGATTTTGTTAACAAAATAGACGGTAAGCTGTTTATCGTTGAAGTAATACAAAGAAAACCAAGGATTTTTAATGATAATTTAAATTACAATATGAAAGCAAATTGAAAAACTAAATATTACATCCAAAATGTAAACATTTACCATTCAAAATTAGAGAATTGGGGAAATATTTACAAAAATGTTTCAATCAAGAATTTAGTGAAATATATAAATTGAGTCAAGTGAGTTAGAGCAAACAAAAATAACCATTACTCTATGGTTACTACACCGAACAAATTTTAACATGCAGGTAAGAAATGTAGGATTTCTAAATTTATAAAAAATCACAATATTTAAAACATAAACCATTAATTAAAAAACTAATTTACACAAAAATTTTTATACTCAATTATTGAAACTTCTTTTTCACAGATTTTGCACATTTTCTAAGTTTTTCACAAAATTTTTTTTGAAATTTCTCCCTTTTTTATGTATAATAAGAATGTAAAAAATTAAAGAGAAATTTATTTCTTACTAAAAATAAAAGGAGCAATATGAAAAAGCAAATTAAAAAAATATTTTTATTTAGTGGTATTTTAACTACATCAGTTGCTAGTATAGCAACATTAACAACTACAAATGTATTAAAAAATCAAGAAAAACCTTGATATTTAGGATATCAAAATAATAAATTAGAAGTTCGTATAAATAAAAACGGACAACTTTTTAACTCAGTGAGGAATGTTCCTGTAAACAATAATTATGAATTAAAACTTTTATTGAATTATGAAGCAAACAATTCAGTTATGGATGAAAACTTAACCGACCAAAAAAACGATGAATTCATAGAAAACATTAAGAAATCAAATTTATATTTCAAAAGTTATCAAGCAAGCTCAATGATGCCAATAGTTTGATTCTATTTTGATAACGAAAATCAAAGAAAAGAATTTCTCAAAAGTATTATAGATAAAAAAGAAATTTATAAAGGTATTGTATTTCCAAATGAAATACAAAATATTCAATTATTTAATACAGATAATTTAGATAATGAAAAAGAAGAAGAATCAGATGTTTATTATAATCGTGATATTACAATAGATAATTCAAAAGACTTAGACATAGTAAACTTTAAAAAACAAATAGAAAGAGAAAATAGCAGATATTGAAATAAAAAAGGAAATGTTGGTGTTATAGAAGTTAATGGAAGTGTCGATTTGTTAAAATTACAAAATTTCCAGAGATATGGTATAGAATTTCAAGATACAGTTAAAAATATCGAGAAAAGTCACCATGCAAACGAAGTTTCTAATATTACAGCAGGTGAAAAAGGATATGATAGATATTCAAAACTTTTCTTTTCATCATTTACTAAAAATGCCGAATGACAAAAAACTATTGAATGAATGGTTAAAGAAAAAGGTGTAAGAGTTATAAATCATAGTTATGGTATGAAATATGATGACGAATGAACAAAATATGATGAAAATAATTTATTTTTAGATTATATTTCTAGAAAATATGGAGTTGTAAACATATTTGCATCTGGAAACGGAAATGATGAAAAAGAAAAAGAAAACGAATGATTAAACGGTTATACACTTTCACCTAATAACTTAGTAGTAGGAGCACTTGATTTTAACGAATTCACACAAAAACCTACTGAATCAATAGCAGAATATTCTAATTATTTATTACAAAATGGCTATGTTTCCACTTCTAAACCTAATGTGGTTGCTCCAGGATATTTATATAAAAGATGACATAAAAATAGTAAAGGTGAGTGAAATTATTTAGATACACTTGGTACAAGTTTTGCATCTCCCGTTGTTACAGGTCTAGTTTCAACATTATTAAGAGAAAGAGATTTCTTAAATAAGGACAAAATCAGATTACAATCAATTAAAGCAATTATAGCTGCTTCATCCAGAACTCCAAAAGTAAATAATCTTAACTACAAAGCGAATGGGTATACTCAAAAATATGGTTCTGGCATTGTAGATTTTGAAAATATGCTAGAAGCTGCAGATAATTTAGTAACTAAAGAAATTTCAAAATCTGATAATGATTTTGTTTTATGAACTAGTTCCTTTTATGTTCCAAAAGGTAAAAAAATTAAAGGAGCAAGTTCTTGATTGTTTAATGCTGGTTTATTAGAGACACCTGAAAATTCACCAAGTTACAATGCAAATGTAAATTGATGATGGTTTTTAGGACTTTTAGGTGGTGTTATAGCTAATTCAGTTGAAGGAGCAAGATTATCAAAGGAAAAAGCAGAATGAAATAAATATCATATTAGTGAAGAAAGATTGAATTTAAAAACACTAAAACAAAAACAAGATAATAAGATGTTTTCTGATTATGATTTATATTTAGAAAAAAAAGATAGTAATGGTAATTGAAATGTAGTTAAAAGTATTACATCAAGCAGCTCTAATGATGAGTTACTTGAGTATATTACTACTGAAGCAGGATATTATAGATTAAAAGTTAAAAAATATTCAGGTGTGCTATTTGATAATTCGATCAATGATAGTTTAGCATTAACATATACAGTGCAGGAAAAATAGTATGAAGAATTTTATAAAAAAATGAGTTTTTCTTTTTTCTGCATTAACACCTTTAATTGTTGCTAGTTGTGCAAGTAGCAGTAACAAAGAATATTTTGATTATAATTTAATAAAATTTAATGGTATTGTTAGAAAATATAAAGAGCAAAATAGCATTGAAAATATTTATGAAAACTACTTCTTTTATATGTGAGAAAATAACAAAGAAAATGCTGGTGAATTTCATTCTTTATTCAGAGATAAATATGTTTTTATTAAATCAGTTGATGAACTGAATCAATTATTTTTAGATAAATTTAATTTAAATTATGTTAAGAAATATTATCAAACTTTTAAAGATAAAGTTAATTTTGATATTAATACTCTAACAGATGAAAAACTAAAACAAATGAACAAAGAAGAGTTTCAAAAGATTTATTTAAATAATGAAGATATTGATGAATTCTTTAAGACTAAAAATTTGTTAATGTATGAAACAGGAAATAAAAATTCTGGATTTTCTCAATATAACTTAGTCCCAGATTATAAAAGAGAAGATACAATGCATCATTTATATTTTTGACTGATAAATTTAGAGCAATTAGGTGTTAAATACAAAGCTGAAGAAAGTTCACAAAAAACCCGTATAACTATGAATGTAAAATATATTAATAAATCTAAGGCTATCACTGTTAATAAGAATCCAAGCGATCAGCAAGTAAGGGATCTTTTTGAATATTTATGAAACGAAATAAGTTTAGCAACTTCAGATGTCTAATAATTTAACATAAAGCATACATACAAGAAAGTATAAAACCAGCAGTTTTTAACTTTGAATCGTCATAGCAAATTGCTGTGGCAATTTTTAATTTAAATTTGTTTGCGTTTTTTATTCATTATATCGTTTCACTTTACTCTTGAGAATACTTAATAGTTTTTCATAAGTTGTTTTTGAATAACCTCTACAATCTCAACATTCAGATTTTAAGTTTGAAAATAAGTAATCTATTTCTCTGTTGTCTAAATAAAAATTTTTAATTTATTTATCTTAGTCATTTCGAAACTGCTTTTTCATATTTTTTACATATTTTCAAAATTTTTTACTATATTTTAAATTATTTTTTTAATTTCTCCTTTTTTATGTAAAATAAAAAAAGTAAGAAATTGAAAAGAAATTTATTTCTTACAAAAAAACACAAAAAGGAGTAAATATGAAAAAGCAAATTAAAAAAATATTTTTATTTAGTAGTATTTTAACTACATCAGTTGCTAGTATAGTAACATTAACAGCTACAAATGTGTTAAAAAATCAAGAAAAACCTTGATATTTAGGATATCAAAGCAATAAATTAGAAGTTCGTATAAACAAAAACGGACAACTATTTAATTCTGTGAGGAATGTTCCTGTAAACAATAATTATGAATTAAAACTTTTATTAAATTATGAAGCAAACAATTCAGTTATGGATGAAAACTTAACCGTCCAAAAAAATAATAAATTCATAGAAAACATTAAAAAATCAAATTTATATTTCAAAGGCTATCAAACAAGCTCGATGATGCCGATAGTTTGATTCTATTTTGATAACGAAAATCAAAGAAAAGAATTTGTCAAAAATATTATAGAAAAAAAAGAAATTTATAAGGGTATTTTATTTCCAAATGAAATACAAAATCTACAATTTTCTACCAACAGTTCAGATAAAGAAGAAGAAATTGATTGAGATGTTTATTATAATCGTGATATTATAATAGATAATTCAAAAGACTTAGATATAGTAAACTTTAAAAAACAAATACAAAGAGAAAATAGCAGATATCGAAATAAAAAAGGAAATGTTGGTGTTATAGAAGTAAAAGGAAAAATCGATACAACAAAATTACAAAACTTTCAAAGGTATGGTGTTGAATTACAAGATATTGATAAAAAGATTAAACTAAGTCATCATGCAAACGAAGTTTCAAATATCGCAGCAGGTGAAAAAGGATATGATAGATATTCAAAACTTTATTTTTCAGCATTTATTGATAATTATGAATGACAAAGTGCTATTGAATGAATGGTTAAAGAAAAAGGAGTAAGAGTTATAAACCATAGTTATGGTATGAAATATGATAATTGATGAACCACATATGATGAAAATAATTTATTTTTAGATTATATTTCTAGAAAATATGGAGTTGTTAATATCTTTTCATCCGGAAATGGAAATGATCAAAAAGAAAAAGAAAACGAATGGGTAGATGGGTATGCACTTTCACCTAATAACTTAATAGTAGGGGCACTTGATTTTAACGAATTCACACAAAAACCTACTGAATCAATAGCAGAATATTCTAATTATTTATTACAAAACGGCTATGTATCTACTTCTAAACCTAATGTTGTTGCTCCAGGGTATTTATATAAAAGATGGCATAAAAATAGCAAAGGTGAGTGAAATTATTTAGATACACTTGGTACAAGTTTTGCATCCCCTGTTGTTACAGGTTTAGTTTCAACATTATTAAGAGAAAGAGATTTCTTAAATAAGGACAAAATCAGATTACAATCAATAAAAGCGATTATAGGTGCTTCATCCAGAACTCCAAAAGTAAATAATCTTAACTACAAAGCGAATGGATATACTCAAAAATATGGTTCTGGTATTGTAGATTTTGAAAATATGTTAGAAGCTGCAGATAATTTAGTAACTAAAGAAATTTCAAAATCTGATAATGATTTTGTTTTATGAACTAGTTCCTTTTATGTTCCAAAAGGTAAAAAAATTAAAGGAGCAAGTTCTTGATTGTTTAATGCTGGTTTATTAGGGACACCTGAAAATTCACCAAGTTACAATGCAAATGTAAATTGATGATGGTTTTTAGGGTTTTTAGGTGGTGTTATAGCTAATTCAGTTGAAGGAGCAAGATTATCAAAGGAAAAAGCAGAATGAAATAAATATCATATTAGTGAAGAAAGATTGAATTTAAAAACACTAAAACAAAAACAAGATAATAAGATGTTTTCTGATTATGATTTATATTTAGAAAAAAAAGATAGTAATGGTAATTGAAATGTAGTTAAAAGTATTACATCAAGCAGCTCTAATGATGAGTTACTTGAGTATATTACTACTGAAGCAGGATATTATAGATTAAAAGTTAAAAAATATTCAGGTGTGCTATTTGATAATTCGATCAATGATAGTTTAGCATTAACATATACAGTGCAGGAAAAATAGTATGAAGAATTTTATAAAAAAATGAATTTTTCCTTTTTCTGCATTAGCACCTTTAATTGTTGTTAGTTGTGCAAATAACTCAAACAAAAAAGAATATTTTTATAACGATTTAGAATACTTTACCGGGGTTGTGTTAGAATATAAAAGGCAAAATTCTATTAAAAATATTGAAGAAAATTATTTTTTTTATATGTGAGAAAATAACAAAGAAAGTGCTGGTGAATTTCAACCTTTGTTCAAAGATAAATATGTTTTTATTAAATCAGTAGAAGAACTTAATAAATTATTTTTAGATAAATTTAACTTAGATTATGTTAAGAAATATTATCAAACATTTAAAAATAAAGTTGATTTTGACATTAATACTCTAACATCCGAAAAACTAAAACAAATGAACAAAGTAGAGTTTCAAAAGATTTATCTAAGAAATCAAGATGTTAATGAATTCTTTAAGACTAAGAATTTGTTAATGTATGAAACAGGTAATGAAAATTCTGTAATTTCACAATATAATTTAGTTCCAGATTACAAAAGTAACAATACAGCAAATTTACATTTTTGGCTTATCAATTTAGAACAATTAGGTGTTAAATATGATAACAAAAACAGTTTGCAAAAAACACATATAACTATGAATGTAAAATATATTGATAAATCCATGACTATCACTGTTAATAAAAATCCAAGTAATCAACAGGTAAAAAATCTTTATGAATATTTGCGAAAATACACAACTTTAGCAACTTCAGATGTTTAATAATTTAACATAAAAATAGACAAGCAAGAAAGCGTAAAACAAATAGTTTTTAAATTTGAATCGTCATAGCAAATTGCCGTGGCAATTTTTAATTTAAATTTGTAAAGCAAGACAAAAAGATTAACAACTAATTGTGTTATTCTTTTGGAACCTTAAAAAAAGTTGTGTATCTATAACTGAGTTATTTTCACAAAAAAAGATTTTGAAAAAAATATTAAAAAAAGAGTGAAACTCCTTTAAAATTGTAAGTGATATAAAAC
>NZ_JBTHHI010000006.1:0-69110 GCF_054353835.1 Mycoplasma sp. 5912
AATATGCAGAGATGATACAATGTTAATTTTCTGTTAATTTTTATGTCCTTGTTTATTTCATTCTATTAAAATAAATAAAAAAATATTAGAATATTTTGATAATGATGAGTATAAAACACTTGAAGAACAAGAAAAGATAGTAAAAAATATAATTTATGTTAATTTAATAAATAAAGAACGCAGAATAGCTGTAAAGAAAACAGATATTAATTGAAAACCTAACTTTTCTGATTCAAATGATTTAAATAACATAATTAAACTGCGCGAAAATATAAAAACAAACGATGATAATGTTTCGCAATGGAAAGAATATAAATCAGGTGGATATGATGATAATAAGGATTATGTCTTTATTTCACATCAATTAGAGAAAGTTAATGTTCTTATAGAAGAAAATTGTGAATTTGAAGTAGATAATAACAAAATTAAATGAAACAAGACAAATTTTATATATTCATATAATCAATATATTCCTTCATTTTCATATATACTTAGACAAAAACTTCAAGAAAAATTTAATGAAGTTTTTGATGGGAGTGATTTTCAAGGGAATTTTTATCAAAAGGATAAAGAAGATCTAAAATATTCATTAGAAGAAAATCAAAACTTGATAGATAAATGTAATGAACAAAAGAGTTGAATCTGACCCATTTCAATTAAAATTATATATGCTGAAAATAAGCATTGACAAGTCTTTAAAGCACCAATAAAACTGCAATATTACCTTAATAACAATTTGGGAAATCCAAAAACTGACTTTGTTAATACCTATCAGTTATATAAAGAAGAAATAGATTTAAAACATTGGATTAAAAGTGAGTTTTCAAAAGAAAACACACAGGATATAAATCATCAGATAAAAGATGCTAAGGTTCTGGAATATGTTATGGAAATTATTGATTATAATTTCACAGTTAATTATTTTTATAATTTCTTTGTTAAAAATAAAGAACAAATATTAAATCATAAAATAACAGATATAAATAAATTAATGTATTTATACACAGAAAAATTAATTGAATATGATGAATTAATTAAATATTTAAAGAAGCAAAAAAATAACATTTATAAGAATATAGATAACGGTGAATTTATAAAATTAGTATCATCAAAATATAAATATGATATAACAAATTCAACATTGCTAAACATTTTCTATGAGACATTTCCTTGGTTTTATGATAATGGCGAAGTGTATTTTGACAACTGAATACCTGAAATAAATATTAAAAAAGCATTTGAGATTCTTAATTTATTGCTACTAAAATACAAATCAATGACAAAGAGCGAATTAGAATCACAATTAAATAAATTAACTGCAATAAATTACAGTCCTTTAAAAAGTCCATATATATCAAATAATATAAATAAAATTAAAATTTATCTAAAAGATGCTCCAACAATGTCTGAAGAAACATTTTTAGGCAGAACAGCAAAACTAAGACAAAGTTTAGAAACCTTAGTAAATTCAACAAAAAATGTTTCTAAATTATTAAAAGAAAAAGGATATCCTAATTTTTCCAAAACATATGAATGAACTTCTGAGCAAATACATAACAAAGAAAAAGAAAATTTTAGTTTTAATTTAACAAAAGAGAAGCAATTGTTAAGATTTGAATCAGAATTTGATAACAGTAAAAAAGGAGAAAAATAATGTCACATGCTGCAGTAATTACTCATAGCATCTGCATTGATGCAGAAAAACAAGAGTTAAATAAAATTAATGATGAAGTTACAGAACTTTATAACAATGCTTCATCTGAATTATTTCAAGAACAATGTAAAGAAATTTTAGAATCAGTAGCTGCAAGTTTAAATACGCTCGAGTCGTTTTCCGAGACAAGACAAATATATGAAAATCAAGTTACTGCTAGAGAAACAGAATTTCAATACCAAAAACACAGAATTTTTAAACAACTAGAAAATCTTAAATTAAATTTAAACTATATCGATGATATTTTTGCTCAAATTAAACAAGATGAAAGTGAAATAAATCGACTAATTTTAAAAGAAGGTTATATTGCAAACATCGCTATAGAAGAACTAAAAGAAACTGGTACAGTTATTACAACGAATGCACTGCAAGCCAAAATTTCTCAGATAAGAAATAAAGAGATTACTAAGCAAACATTGGATAAAACTAAAAGACATATTGAGAACTTAATTGAAGAATCTACATTAGATATAAAGATAAAATTCAAATTACTTGATGAGCTAGATACAAAGACTTCTCCGCAAGAAATAAGTGATTTATTAGCAGTAATACAAGAGTTAAATTATCGTAATAATTTAACCCAAAGAAAAATAAATACCTATAAAGAAGTTTTAAAAGAAAACGGGTATCATTTAAAAGGTACACCAGATGTTATTACAATTACTGATGACAAAGGTGAATTGCGAGTTTCATTTGCATATGTTCTAAATTTTAAAAATAATAAAGATAATAGATTTAAAATTATTTTCAATCTAGATGACAGTGTACAATATGATATAGGGGATTATGAGAAACATATGTGTGTTACATTATCAGAAAAGATTCAGCAAGCAGTCTCTAAAAAAGGATATTTATACAAAGATATTAAAATACTTCGTAATATTATCAATGCAAAACCATTATTAAAAGCAATGCAGCAAACCATAAAATCTGGAGTAAAATAATGTATAATTCTTTAAAGAAATTAGCAATTAAACTGCAAGAAAAGAATCTTGTAGTTATCTCAGGGAATGTATATGATACATATTATTATAAAGATGAACATGATAATAAAAAAGAACATAATTTAGATCAACATATAATTAATTTGTTTGAATCGTTAGGTTATCTAAGGATAACTAAATTTAGTCCTGGATATGGTGAATTCCAATTATATCCAGAAGTTATCACTTCTGAATATGAAACAGATGAAGAAGAAAACAGTATCGATTTGTTGACATATATGAGAAGATTGCTTGAAAGCATTGTTGAATTTAACAAGAACAAAGTTTCTAAAAAAGCGAATCCAAATGTATATATTATTGATTTTTCAGATATATTAATTTCTAATACAGCAACGAATTCGCCTGAGTTAATTGAAGTTATTAGTGGAATATTATCAGTTATTTTAACTAACATTAAATCTGAAAAACTGATTAATAATGCAGATATTAATAAACAAAATAAAGTGATTTTTATAGCAAAAAATGAGCAAAATATCTTTAGTGAATTAGTTAAGGATAATCCTGAGGCTGCAGTAGTTCACATCAATAAACCAAATCAATACGAGCGATCATATATAATAGAAAACACATCTGAAAATTTCATTGTTTCTGATGTAAGTAAATTACAAGAAATAAAAAGCAAAGAGCACTCGCAGGCAGTAGGATTAACATCACAAAAAACATGCCGTGAAATAATGCAAATTGGTCGAGTTTGATGAACAGGAAGTAATAAATTCACATATACTGAAAAATATAACCTTATTCATTATAATAAAAAAGAATCAGAGTGACAGAAAATTAATCCTGTAAACCTCAAAAACTTTGAAATTGAGATAAGAAAAAGAGTATTAGGTCAAGATGGAGCAATTGCTAAAATAAAGCAAACATTAATTTCATCATTTATTGGTTTAAATGGTATCTTGCAATCGCAAAAGTTATCCAAACCAAAAGGAATTTTATTTTTTGCCGGACCCACAGGGACAGGTAAAACCGAAATATCAAAAGCATTAGCAGAATTTGTTTTTCACGATGAAAATAAATTGCTTCGTTTTGATATGTCAGAATATAATCATGAACATTCTGATCAAAGATTAATTGGTGCTCCACCAGGATATGTAGGATATGATTCAGGTGGAGAGTTAACTAATAAAGTGAAGGAAAATCCATTTTCTATTTTACTTTTCGATGAAATTGAAAAAGCACACCCGAAAATACTAGATAAATTCTTACAAATCTTAGAAGATGGTAGATTGACATCTTCTAAGGGAGAGTTAATAGACTTCTCGGAAACTTTTATTATTTTTACGTCCAACATTGGCGCAAATAAAGTATCTCCAGATGATTCAGTTATAAATGTTGAAAAGAATTTTAGAAAAGAAGTTGTAAATTATTTTAATAATCAACTACAAAGACCAGAATTATTAAATCGTATCGGCCATAGAAATATCATAGCATTTAACTTTATAACTGATGATAATATCATAAAACAAATAATTAAAATTAACCTTGTTAAACTACAAAAACAATTGAAGTCATTATATGAGTTAGAAATGAGAATAGCAGACTATGAAAATGTAATAAATGGTTTGTTAACCAAAACAAAAACAAAAATTGATAAAAAATTAGGGGCACGTGGAATTATTACAGGTTTAGATGAAATTTTAATTGATAAAGTTAGCGATTTTATTTTTGAAAACTTTACAAACATTCGAACAAGCAAACAAACAACATTAAATATAGAGTATAAAGAAGGTGAAATCTTTTTAAATTTGGAATAAATTTATTTTTTAACTGTGTCACAGTTAAAAAAGTTTTTAATATTTTATTAATTTGACTAATTGAGCAACTTTAGAAGTTATTTTATGATCAAAAGTATTAATATTATATTTGAGATGTTTAAGAACTTTTATATTATTGAAATTACCAAATCTGCTAATATGTACCAAAACTTTATATATATCTTGCTTTAGAATTTTTAAAAAATATTCTGCTTCTTTTTTATCATCAAATTGATAAAAACCCACAGATTGTGTAACATTAAAATTTGTAGTTATAAAAGGAAGGAAATAAGTAGAAAGCGGAACTATAATAAGATATTTATCAAAGATATCTTGTTTAATTTTTGCATATCTTATTTGTTTAATAGTATGAATTGTCGGATATTTAAATTCTTGATCTTGGTTATCACTAAGCAATATACTTTTAGTAAAGTTGTGTAAATCACAGCGATATTTAAATCCTGTAGGGTCATTATTGATTAATAATTGAACTAAATCTAATGTTTCTTGTGATATGTATAAAGGTATAAATGGTAAACTTGGATAAATTACTACATTTTCTTGAATGTCTTTTTTAAGAAAACTATTATATATGGTGGTTTTATGATCAAAAATACCTTTTTGTCATACAAAAACACAAAAAGAAGAACCGACTTTATTAAAATATCTTTTTACATCATTGTCAATCACAATAAAACTCCCATTTTTAAGAAGTTTTTTCAATGTAGTATTATGGTTGTTGAAAGACATTCAATTGTTCGGAGTTATAAAACATAAATATCCATTATCCTTTAATAAATCAATAGAATATTCAATAAATTTATTTGATAAACTTCTATTTTTGTTTCCGCCACCTGAATATGGTGGATTTGCTAATATTAAATCATATTTTATATTAAATTCATCATTTAAATCAAAAGCATCACCACATCTTAGATGTGGTGGATTCAATAATTCCTTGCAATTATCAACTCTTAACTCGCTTATTTCATTAAAATAAATATTATTAAGTTGTGTTTTTGTAGCACAATATGCACCAAAATTACCATTTCCAGAGCACGGATCAAGAATTTTTAAGTCTTTCCTGCTTCATAACTCATTTGGGATATAATTTATCATTTTTTCAACACATTCCATTGGAGTACATATATCATCCCGAGATTTCATATGATTTTGATCTTCATTTAGTTTATTTAAGAACTCTTTTATTTTCTGGTATTCAAATTGATTGTTTACCTCTGTATTATTAATATTATTTTTTTTCATACTATTTCTTTCTAGTCATTTTGGATTGAATATTTGCTATTGGTTTTTGATGAAATTGATTTAAATATATGTTTAATAACCTATCTTCTACGAAAATGCTTGCAGGAGAAGCAACAAAAGCGAATTCACCATAATATTCTACATGCAGTGGTTTTTGAGGTTGATATAGATATAATTTGAATTCTAACCTTGTGCTTACAAAGGATTGTAAAATCTTTATATTAGCTGTAGATGCAGTTCTTCAGTTAACAACAGTACCACAATTATAAGATTGCAATCTATATATAAATGGTGTTCTAGTTTGACCAAACTTAATAATATATTCATTATTATCTATATATGCTGTTATCATATAAACAACACCCACTTCGTTTTCGAAAATTTCTTTTGCTTTTTCATTATGAAAATCAAAAGCTACTATTTTTTTATTATATCGTTTGTCATCCTTAATTATTAACGGTTTTGCTTTTAATTTACAAATAAATTGAAAATCTTTAATTCCTTCAAACTTGAAATCTGACAATTTAGGTTGAGTTATGACATCTTGATATAAAAACGGGGTGTCATTTTTGTTTTCAAAGAAAACAAATTTTTCAATGCATTTATATAATCAACACCAATTTTTGATTCATATGTTGATTCATCTATTTTATTACAAAGTTGTTTTAGTTGCTCAATATCTCTCATTGATTATCCTTAATATATAATATTCTATTATAAATTTTTAAAATAACTGATAAAAATTTTGGTTGTGAATTACCTTGTGACTAAAAATAAATTACAATATTAAACGAGACAAACATAAAGAATTCAGGAAGTTTTACATCCAATATGATAAAATTTTAATAAAAGGAAATAAAATGCAAATTAATAAAATTTACCACCTAGACTGTATCAATTTGTTCAAGCAAATGAAACAAAATCATATTAGTGTTGACTGCATTATTGCAGATCCACCTTATAATATAAGTCGTAAAAATAATTTTCATACTATTAATCGACAAGGAATTGACTTTGGTAATTGAGATAAAGATTTTGATCAAACACACTGAATTAAAGAAGTTAAAGTGCTTTTAAAACCTGGTGGTAGTATTTTGATATTTAATGATTGAAAAAACCTTGGAGCAATTGCTGAAGCACTAAATCAAAGCGGTTTAATTGTTAAGGATTTAATTCGTTGAATTAAACCTAATCCGATGCCTCGAAATATTAATAGAAGGTATATAACAGACTTTGAATTTATTATTTGAGCTGTTAAACCTGGAAAAAAATGAATTTTTAATTTTGATAATAACAAAGATTATCCATATAAAAAACCTGAATATAATTTTGCAGTTGAAAATTCTAAAATCGTAAGGATTCATCCGACTCAAAAACCAGAAAAACTAATTATGGAATTAATTAAAACACATACGAATAAAGGTGATTTGATTCTTGATCCTTTTATGGGTAGTGGAAGCACAGCAATAGCAGCAATAAAATTAGGAAGAAATTTTATTGGTAGTGAAATAAGCGATGACTATTTTAAAAAATCACAGAAAAGAATATTAAAAAATGCAAAATAAACATATACGTTCTCCGCTTAATCATTTAGGTAATAAATATCGTATTTTAGACATTATTTTTACTAATTTACCTAGTATGCAGGCAAGTACGAAATTTGTTGATGTTTTTGGTGGTAGTTTTAATGTTGGTATAAATAGCCCATTTAAAAATGTTATTTATAATGAATATGATAAAGCACTTTTTGAAATATTAACATCTTTTTTATATACAGAATTTGACATAATAGACAAAAAAATCAACGAAAAACTAGAAGAATATCAACTAAGTTATAAAAAAAATTATAAAGAAAATAAAGAGAAGTATTTAGTTATAAGAAATGACTATAATGAAACTAAGGATATAATATTATTAATAATATTAGTATTTTTTAGTTTTAATTCAGAATTGCGCTTCAATAAAAAAGGTTTTTTTAATGTTCCAATAGGAAAAAGTGGTTATACCAAATATAGAAGAAGTAATTTAATAAAATTTATAGAATTATCCAAAACTAAATTAATTCAAACATATAATTTAGATTTTGAAGATTTAGTGCTTGATTTAATTTCAAAGTATAAAACAGATCAAATTATATTTTATTTTGATCCCCCATACCTTATTTCAAATGCTACATATAATAATAATTGAAGCATTGATGATGAAAAAAGGTTGATAAAAATCTTGCAAAAATTAAATGATAAAAAATATAAATTTATTTTATCTAACTTTATAAAAAATGGAGATGTTGAAAATAATATATTAAAAGAATTTTTAGAAAAAAATAAAAATTTTGTTATAAAAGAAGTTCCCACAAATTATAAAAGTAGCAATTATCAAAGAACCTCAAAAAATACAACGGAGATATTAGTAAAAAATTATGAAGCATAATGTCAAATTATGAAAGATAGGTGATACATCCTGGAGAAAAAATAATCAAATTGCTTTGTATAATTTTGTCATAGATTATATATATAAACAAAATATAATTTCTGATTTATTAGGCGAATATCAAAACTTTTGAAATGTTTGTGTAAAAGAAGGATTTAAACAAAAAAATACAAGTTATTTAGAAAAAGATATAAATTTACTGTTTAAGACTTTAAGAAACTTTAGCTTAATAAAAAAGAATGAAAAAAAAGAAAAAAATATAACACTTTTGAAAAATCGGGATGGTAGTTTTTTTTACAATATTCTTAGGGGAGCTAATGAAGATAGCGAAATTTTTAGATTATTAGATTTATTTGGACAATATTTTGGTATTTCATCAGACACCTTTATTTGAATCTGCTTATTTTTAAAATTTAATACAAAGGATATAAATGATAAATTTCAAAGTAAATACCCATTTCAAGAACTCTTTACTTCATTATGCAAAGAAAAATTTATGTCTAAATATGACTTAATAAATTTACATTTTGCTATTGAAGAACATCAAAGTGAAAAATGAAAGGAATTTAATTTTAGAAAGAAGATAAAAAATTGAAAATTTTATAATATTTTAAGTGAAAAAATTAAAGATAAAAATTATGATAAAGAATGAGAAATTAATTTTGAGAGAATTTTTTCATTAAAAAACTCAGAAAAAATTATAAAAATTTTAACTTTAATAGTAAAAAAAAGATTGCATCTTGAATGAAAAGTTCAAAATCAAAAACAAATTATTGATTTTTTTAAGAATATACCTTTTAATGAATTTAATGAACAAGTTAGTTATTATTCTGATATATTAACAGCAAAGGAGGAATATTTAAACCTAACTTTATATTGATTAGAAAACCTTGAAATTTTTACAATAGATTATAATAATAACGAAAAATATTTAACTTTTAGAAATGATGAGATAAGAAATTTTTTTAAATTTCTTATTCTTGAAGATAAACAAATACTTTTAAATAATTTGACTACAACATCGCTAGAAAACTTTGTTGAACAAATTTTAAAAATATTTAAAAACTATATTAATCAAACAAATATTCAAAAATATCAAAAAGCACTTATACCACCTTTTGATTTAGAAGAAGTAGTTAGCTTTATTAAAAATGGTATAAATATAAATACTTATCTACATAAGATAAAATTAGACCAATCTAAAGAAAAATGAGAACATTTAAATGGTATTTCTCGAGCAATTTTAACTGAATATTTTATTAATTTATATGTTTGATATATAACAAAAGAAAAATATTGATATGTTAATTTTCCAGAATTTCAAGACTTTGCTAACACATTACTAGATTATAATCTATATCCTAAAATGACAGCACCTGGTGGACAACCAGATGCATCTTTTGTTTCAAAAGAACTAAATATTATTGTAGAAACTACAATTTTAAATAACAAAAGTCAATTAATAAAAAATGAAATTGAACCTAATAAACGACATGCATTTGAAATATGGAAAAATAATAAAGTTAAAACAATAGTATTATTATTTAGCGAAACAATTTTCAAGAGTTTTTTGCAATATTTATATTTTGCTTTCGATGAAAGTAAAGATTTAATAAAAGAAAATAATACAAATTTATGGGTAAATACATCCAAAATGATTACTATAAAACCAATATTAATTCAAGAATATTTTCAAAACGTTAATAATTTCACTGACCATATAATAGAACTTTTAGAAAATATAGAAAAAACTAATAATCTTATTAAAGAACAAATTGTTAATAATGATAATTTTAATGATGATAATGTAACAGAATTAATGTTTATAGAAGCAATTACAAAATAAGGAGAAAAATGTTAAATATTGTTTTATACCAACCGGAAATATGTCCTAATACAGGAAATATTATCAGAACTTGTTATGCTATCGGGGCTAAATTGCATATTATTAAGCCGATATCCTTTGATTTGCACCCAAAATGACTCAGACGTTATGGTGCTGGTAGAATGCTTTCTGATATACCTCATGAAGTTCATTTTAGCTATAAAGATTTTGCTAAAAAATACACAGATAAAAAAATTTTTTATGTAACTAGATATGGTTTAAAAAGTTATACAGACATTGATTATAAAAGAGTTTATGATGAAGAAAATGAAGTTTGATTAATGTTTGGAAGAGAATCGACAGGCATTGATAAACATATTTTAGCATCCCATTTAGATGACTGCATACGTATTCCGATGGTTTCAGCAATGCGTTCGATAAATTTAGCAAATAGTGTTTGTATTTTAGGTTTTGAAGTAATGCGACAACTTAATTTTCAAAATTTATCAAGATACGAAGTAGAAAAGGGAAAGGATTTTTTATTACAATTTCAAGATGTTAACAAGTAGGGCAAACGAGAAAATCAAGTTCTTAAAGAAATTACAGTTAAAAAAGTATCGTGAGAAAGAACAGAAATTTCTTATATATGGACAACATTTAATAGAGGAAGCATTAAAAAAAGATATAGTAATTGAAATATTTGAAACACCATCACAACAACTTTATCCCAAATCTACATTAATATCCGAATCCTTAATAGAATATTTATCAGAAACAAAATCCCCATCAAAATGCCTTGCATTATGTGATAAAAGTAAACTTAAAAATCAAAGATCAAATAAAATAGTGGCATTAAATAACTTACAAGACCCTGGAAATGTAGGAACAATAATAAGACTCGCTAAGTCATTTGATTTTGATACAGTTATTGTTGAAAATCTAGATGTATATTCGGATAAAGTAATTCGTTCAAGTCAGGGTGCAATATTTGATGTTAATGTTATCACTACAAATAATTTGTATCAATATTTAATAAGCATAAAAAATAACTTTTTTATCTATACTACAGCATTAAATAACAAAGCAGTGTCACTAAATAATGTTAATTTTAGAGAGAAAAACATCATAATAGTTTTTGGTAACGAAGGGCAAGGTATTTCAAATGAAATTCTGAAATTATCAAATCACAATATTTATATACCGATTTCTTTTGAAAGTTTAAATGTTGCAACTGCAGCAGCAATAATAATGAATAAAGTAAGGAACGGATAATGAAAATAAATGATATATTAAAAAAAATTTATGAAAAAATTGATGGTTCAACCGTGAATATCACCTTAGAAGGATATAGTCCTGAACAAGTAAATAAAATTTTTTCAGAAATTATTGACGAACTATTAATTGCAAGCAGTAAAATAGAGCAAAAAGATCAAGAAATAAATACATTAAATGATGAAATAAAAAAACTACAAAAGCAATTAAGCGAAAGTGATTATGAAAAGAACAGACTAACAAATAAGCTGAGTTTATATAAAAAGGACGAAAATGATCGAAAATAAAAATGAATTTGAACAACTAATCCAATGATATCCTGGACATATGGCAAAGGGTTTTAGACAAATAAAAGAAAATTCAAAATTGGCAGATATATTTATTGTGGTTTTAGATGCAAGATGTCCAATAAGTTCATATAATGAAGATTTTGATCAAATTTCACCACAAAAACCAAGACTTTTTATTATCACAAAAAGCGACTTAATGGATGTAAGCAAAAAACAACAAATACAAAAAAGATTTGCCAATGAACAACTTTTATGACTTAATTTGAGGAATAAGAGATCAAAAAATATAATTTTAAATAAACTAAAACAGATGAACAAGGAACGGATGGCAAAAGATAAAACCAAAGGAATTATTCAAACAAAAATTAAGTCTTTTGTTGTAGGAATACCTAATTGTGGAAAGAGTACATTGATTAATTTAGTTTCATCAAAAGCGACATTAAAAGTTGCTAATTTCCCTGGAGTTACCAGAGAACAAAAATGAGTAGTAAATAATGAATTTTTGTTTTTAGATACACCAGGGATATTATTACCAAGGTTTAATGATCAAGAAACAGCTGTTAAATTACTCACTATAGGTTCAATAAAATTAGAAAATTTCCCCATAGCGAGCGTTGCTAACAAAATATGAGCACTATTATCTAAATATTATCCACAAAAATTAATCGAAATAGGTATGCAACCACAAGAAGATGTTAGCAAAATTTATAATCTGTTTTATGATTATGCTCAAAAATTTAATATCTATAAAGAAAAAGGTAAAATTGATTTACCAAAAGCACAAAATCATTTTGTACAATGGGTAAAAAAATTAAAAGGTGTTACATTTGATTAATTTTGTCAAAGAATCATATTTTATAAAAAAATCTGAATTTATAGGATATGTATTTTCGATAAAATCTAAAAGACAAATACCAGAATATTTAGATTTTGTTAAAAACCAACACAAAAAAGCTCGTCATACAGTATATGCTTATATAACTTCGCAAAACGGTGTTCAATCAGCAGGTTATAACGATGATGGAGAACCAAAAAATACTGCTGGAAAACCTATTTATCAACTGTTACAGCTTATGAAGCTTGAAAATATTTTAGTTGTTGTTGTAAGATATTTTGGTGGTATAAAATTAGGTGTGGGTGGTTTAATTAGAGCCTATAGACAAGCAAGCTTATTAGCAATAGATAAATTTAAGGAGAAAAAATGATTAAATTAACCAAACAAAGAGATGATTCTTTATTGTTAAAACCAGCATTCGAAGGAATGGATTTTCCTGATTATGTAGGTGAGAAAGAGTTTTGTGTAACTAACAATCACGCTACAAAAGAAGCATATGTATATATTAAGAAAGAAGATCAAAATATTTTTTCTTTAAAAGAGTGAATTAAAAACTTTGCAAGCAATTTAAATTTTGATTATCAAATTGATTTAGAGGCATTTGCATCACTTTTTAACAAAGAACAGTTACTTCGTTTATTTGTTTTTGGGATATATTTTGCAAAAGCAAAATTATTCCAAAAACACTATGAGCAAGAAGAAAAAGTTGAAAAAAACATCGTGATTTTAGATGTAGATTTAGATGAGAAAACATTTGAAATATTTAATAACTTCAAAATAGTTGCTAAAGCAGTTTCAGATGTCCGAAATCTACAAATTACACCAGAAAACTTCCTAAATTCTGAGCAATTAGCCGCACATATTGCAAGTGACTTTAGCGGAATAGAAAATTTAGAAGTTAAAATTTTAACTAAAAAAGAAATACAAGAACTAAATATGGGACTTATTTTATCCGTAAATCAAGGAAGCACCCACGAACCAAGAGTTGTTATTGTTAAATATTTAGCAAATCCAGAAAGCCGGGAAATCACATCTGTTGTAGGTAAAGGAATCACATTTGATACAGGTGGAGTTAATACAAAAGGATATCATATGAACGGAATGAAATATGATATGTCAGGTTCAGTTATAGTTGCATATGCTGTGAAAGCACTTGCTCAATTGAAAGCTAAGGTTAATGCATATGCTGTTATGTGTATTACAGACAACAGACTTGATGGCGATGCATCACTACCAGAAAATGTTTATCAATCGATGGCTGGTAAATGAGTTGAAGTTGTTGATACTGATGCAGAGGGTCGTTTAGTGCTTGCTGATGGGATTTTTTATGCAGCTGAAAAATTAAATTCTACTACGATTATCGATGTAGCAACATTAACTGGAACAATTTTGACAGCATTATCAAATGTTTATACCGGGATATGATCTACATGTGATAAAAAATGAGATGTATTTAGTGAATCAGCCAAAAAAGCACAAGAAAAAGTATGAAGAATGCCGTTTCACAAAGACTTTGATACAGGAAATAAAGGTTCAAAAGTTGCTGATCTAGCAAATTGATCAAGCAAGGTTCGTTCTGATTCAAATCAAGCTGCATTATTTCTAAAAGAGTTTACAAAAGGAGTGGATTTTATTCATTGTGATGTTGCTGGAACAGCAGATAAAAATGGTATACCACAAGGAGAATTGGTAGCAACATTGGTTGAAGCTATATTAAGGTTGCAGAAGTAGGGAATTTTGGTTGATAATTCACATGGGTATAAAAATGAATCGTTAATTGTTGAATTAATAAATGGTAAGAGAATAAAAGATCTTAGTATTGTATTTAAACATTTTATAGAGGATATTTGTCTGGATAACAATTTAAAATGCGATTCAAATACAAAAGTTTTTGCTAGGCTCGCTGAAAAAGAAAAAGATAATCAATCTGGTAAAAAAGTAAATACAAAAATTGATATATTTATATATATTGATAGCAGAAAATTTTCTATAAGCACAAAAATAGGTTCAGCAATAGTATACATCAAGAATCAGTTGGTAGTTTTGTGAAATGAATCCAAACATCTTCTTTAAAAATTATTCCAGGTTTTTCTGTTAATGACATTAAATTGTTAATATGAGGTGATGGAACATTGGATGGTTCATCAAAGATTGAATATGATTCACACGGAAATGTTAAGGGAAGATTCACAACAAAGGAATTTAAGAAATTATTCCCTGAGAAACATCTGCTTATATGTAAGTTTTTTGATAATAATAAATCAATGCTCATAAATAGAGCATTATTTACAGGAAAAACAAGCACACAGGTAGATTATGTGTATCATGGTAATTTTATGTCAGGTTATTGAGCGAGTAGAGATGATATTTTAAAATACAATCTTAATAATCCCTTATATACTAGTACATTTAATATAGGTCGTTTGTCTTTTCAAACCTATAATGCATATAAGAAAGGAACAATAGCTGGGTCAAAAAAGAGAGGGCAAATACAGTTTAAGTATTCAACGATGCTTTCTGATATACAGGATATAATGTTGCAGCGAAAAAACAGTATTGGAAAACTTGGTGGTGATATAGAAGAATTTAATTTTGTAAAATATATGAATCATCACAAAGAAAATTCCTATTGAAAAATTCTTAGATTTCATCTGAATCTTCGTGATGATAAGGAATATTATATTATTAATATCGTAGAGAATAAGTACTCAAATTTAGCCAACAAAAAAGTAAAATGTAAGAGTGATTGCTATATTATAGAAACCCAAAAAACATTAGATAGAGACTTTTTGTTATTAAATCAATATATCTTGACCGAAAAGAATCTCAAATATGTAAGTGATTATAAAATAGTCCAAAATTCTGGTATATCAATTAAGATGAAAACATCTAAAAATTTTACATATTCAAAATTAAGTATCAAGACTTTTATAAAAACATTTTCCGATTATATTGAAAATGTTACTTTTTATGCAACTATACTTCTGCTTTACACAACCGAAAAAGAAAAACAAAGAAACAGTAAAATTTTAAACGATCTAATAGTTGATAGAACAGAATTTGATTTGTTTATATTGAAAAGATATAATATTAAAAGTATAAACGATGTGAATCAGTTAGTTAAGTTAAAAAATGAAGCAAAGAAAGAAATTAATAACATTATCTTGAATAATAAAAAAATATATGATGGAATTTTTTATGGTAAGGGATGATTCGAGGAACCTTTTTGTAGTAGTTTCACATTTATAGATAGTAAGTTGCTACCTATAGATATTTATCCATACAGAATAGATAATGGTTCAGGAAGAAGTAGAGGGATTTACACAATAATATTTAAACCCCATTAACTTATTTATTTGTCTTATCTATAAATAAGTTTTTTTGAATATTTCTTTGCAAAGTTAAGATTAAATTTCTAGCTATTAATTCAACTACAGGAATTACAATAGAATTCCCAATTTGCATATAACTTCTATTATAGTTTTCTCGTATTATATAACCATCAGGAAAACCCATTAATTTTAAAAACTCTCTAATAGAAAATTTTCTCATATATTTATATATAACAGGAACATTATTACCCCCCGTCCCCATTTTTGCAGTTAAACAAGGAGAGATACCATTTCTACTTAAAGAAACTTTTGATGGACGAATGTTATTTGCTATTATTGGTTCATCATTCAATGTGGAGTTTTTAAATTTAAATTCTTCTATATGTTTATTTATGTTGTTTATTGCAATTTTACTTATGTTTTTTTGTATTTTTAGTTTCAATTATATCTTTGAGTGTGTTTTTTAATTTCTGTTTATTCGGAAATATAGAATCAAATGTGTCTATATTTATACTTTTATGAATTCCGACACAATATCATCTGTTTCGGTTTTGCGGAATATTATAATCTTTTGCATTCAATAACTTTCAACTTACATTATACCCCAATTCATTAAGAGTTTCTAGTATTACTTTTAGTGTATTACCGTTGTCATGATTTACTAAACCAGGAACATTTTCTAATATAAAAGAAATGGGTTGTTTATCCCTTAAAATCCTTGCAATTTGAAAAAACAGTATACCTCTGTCATCATCAAAGCCCAATCTCTTACCTGCTGTAGAAAAAGGTTGACAAGGAAAACCGGCACATAATATTTGGTGTTCCGGTATATCATTAGAATTTATTTTAAATATATCACCAGCAGGAAATTCGCCAAAATTATTTTGATAAGTATCAGAAGCATATTTATCAATTTCTGATGAAAACACACATTTTGCACCTACATTTTCTAGTGCTATTCGAAAACCACCTATACCAGCAAATAAATCAATAAATTTAAACTCCATAAAATTATTTTATCATATCTTTTATAAGGTTAAATATTGATGTTATAACAGGTGGGGAAACTGCATTTCCAGATTGTTTATAAAGTTGTGTATCACTAATGTTAATAGATTTTATGTTATCAACAAAAGGTTTGTTAAATCCTTGTACATAGAAGTTTTCAGAAGGTGTAAGTTTTCTAATATAATATTTATTTTTTTTCTTTATTAATATTTTTGTTGTATCTGATCTTGCTAATAATGTAGGTGAAATACCATTTGGATGATGTATTCTTCTTTGTCTTTCATGATCATTATAAATATCCTTTGGCAGTTGAAAAAGTCTTATGATTTTTTGTTCTTTGGAAACATCACAATAATCGATTCTTAGGCTATTTAAAAATTTATCTAATTTTTCTGATTTAATAAAATATTTTTCATCTACATCTTTCTCTAGAACATCTGATAAAACTATAAACTTATCAGATGTCTTGATATTTTTAAAGAAATTAAAACTTCTAAACTTATTATTCTTGTTTAGTTCTTGCTTGATAAAATCAACTTTTTTATTTTTATCATTTATATATTTTTGGCTTTTATAATCTAATATTCCAATAATGTAAGTTCTATTGCGATTCTGTGGGACTTGAAAATTTGCTGAATTTAAAATGCTAAAATCAATCGTATATCCAATTTCGTTAAGAATTTTTAGAATTGATAATATAGTTTGTCCGTGATTGTGCGAAACTATATTCTCGACATTTTCTAACAAAATAACTTTAGGTAGTTTTTTCTTGATTATTCTTACTACTTCAAAAAATAGAGTTCCCCTTTTAGTATTAAATCCTTGTCTTTTTCCAGCAATACTAAAAGATTGACAAGGAAAACCAGCAATTAAAATATCGTGATTAGGGACATCTTCTTCATTTATTTTTGTAATATCTCCTACAATATTAGCATCTATAAAATTTGATAGGTAAGACTTTGTTGCAAATTTATCTATTTCTGAAGCAAAAACAAACTCTGCATTTATTTCAGAGTTCAAAATACCAACTTCAAAACCACCTATGCCAGAGAACAAACTAGCAATTTTATAAGTCTTATCTTTATGCTTCATATTATCCTTGATATAGTTATTTATCTATAATCTTTCCACTAATACGATGTCTTTTTTCATCTATTTCGACTATTTCTGTGTCTACTATCATTCCTACATAAAATTGCTCATAGATTGAGCTACCTAGTAAATTAGCATCTTTTTTTGGAACAAAAAGATGTTTTTTAAGTCCAATATAAATAAATAAACCAAAATCAGTTACATTTTCAACTGTACCTTTTAATTTATTACCTGGGTTCAATTCTCATTCATCTAGATAAAAATCTTTTACCAAAAAACCAGTTTTATCTTTATCAAAATTCTTTATCGGATTAGATAAAGCATCCAGAATCAGTTTAATATCATATTCGTTTGAATTAAATTCATCAATAAGTTGTTCAATATTTAAATGTGAAACATCTATTCCTTTTTCGTTTGGTATTAGATTGTATTTGTTAATAATTTTATTTGCTAAATCATATGATTCAGGGTGGATGAAGGTTTTGTCTAAAAAGTTATCTGAATTAAAGATTCTCAAAAAACCTATACACTGTTGATAAGTTTTTTCACCCAATCCTTTGATAGATAGCAGTTGCTTGCGATTTGTAAATACACCATTATTTCTACGATGTTCAAGTATTTTTTCAACATTTGCTTTGTTTAAGCCTGAAACATAAGACAAAATTGATTTTGTTGCTGAGTTTAAGTCCACTCCAGTTTCATTTACTACCTTATTTACCTTGTGATTTAGTGATTCTTCGAGTTCTTTTTGGTTTACATCATGTTGATATTGCCCCACACCAATTGATTTAGGATCGATTTTTACTAGTTCATTTAGTGGGTCTAAGAATTTACGTCCGATATTGATCGCACTACGCTCTTCAACGGATAAGTTAGGAAATTCTTCTTGGGCTACTTTTGATGCAGAATAAACACTAGCTCCAACCTCTGAAACCACAGTTCATTTAACTTTAATTTTTCTTTTTTTGATAAATTCAGCGATAAATCTCTCTGTTTCTTGTGAAGCTGTTCCGTTTCCTATAACGACTATATCTATTTGTGGAAACTGAGCAAATAATTCTTTTAATTTACCAGTAGCACTCGGTTGATTATTGTTTTCTTTACTATAAAACCTTGTAAAAGAAGGAAAAATTTTATCTACTTTTAAAACATCTCCGTTTGGATTTAAAACAGCAATTTTGCAACCATTTTTATAACCAGGATCGATTGATAAAACTGTATGTCCGTATGTTGCAGGAGCAGTTAGAAGTTTTTCAACTGAGTTAGCAAAAATCTGAATTGCTTTATGTTGTGCTATTTCAAAAAGTTCATTAAATATTTCTGTTTCAATCGAAGTTAAAATAAGTCGTTTTAAAGCATCCTGTAATGGTAAAAGTAGATTTTTTTCATTAATTTTATGTTTATCAACTATCCTTAAAATACCATTTATAATAGGTTCTTTTTTATATTCAAAGTTTTTAGTTATGATTTTTAGCTTGCTTGCTCGATTAATTGCAAGTATGTTATAGTTTTTAACATCTCTAATGTGTCGATCAAATTTATAATAACTTAAAAACTTATTTTCAGGGTCTTCTACACTTTTGTTTCGTTTAGTTTTTAAATGAGCATTCTTAATGATATATTTTTTAACAAAATCTCTAACTTTAACATCTTGAGATATATTTTGAGCAATAATGAAATTAGCCTGTTCAATAGCAAAATCTATTGATGTAATCTTATCATTTAAATATTTTGAGGCCTCATTGTGGATGTTAAATTTAGGATTTTTATTATTTAAAATACTATCTGCAAGTGGTTTTAAACCCAATGAAATAGCTTGACTGGCTTTTGTAATTTTACCAACTTTAAAGGGTTCATAGATTGCTTCTAACTCGCTTTTTGTTTGTGCTTTAAAAATCGCATTTTTGATTTCATTTGTTAGCAAATCTTTTTCTTTAAGTATTTCAATGATACTTTCTTTGCGTATTTCAAGTTCAACATTATACTTATATTCTTTTTCTATTTCAAAAATTTGTTCTTCATTTAAACCCTTTGTTTCATCTTGACGGTATCTAGAAATAAAAGGGATTGTATTTCCTTCTTGCAGCATCGATAAAACTTTGTTTACTTGAAATGTTGTGATTCTTAGTTTTTCTGATAATAAATTAATTACTTTTTGATTCATATGCTTCCTTTTGAATAAGTTTCTTAAAGTCCTTTTTTTCTTTATTTGTTTTTGCTTTCATCGCATTTAATTGTGTTTTAACATCATCTTTATTTATAATTGGTATTTGTTTTTTAGCAAAATCATCAAGCATTGAAATTGTTTCATTAATTTTATCATCCGTTATAAATATAATATGAGATTCTAAATCATTTATCTGTATATCCGAAATATACGGAACAATAATTAAATATGCATATGGAACATTTTTACCAATAATCTTGAAGGTATGATTAAGATTTCTTTGTGCTTGTAAGATAGGGTTATTTACAAAATTTGGTTTTTTGTGATTTTTGTTATATATTTTAAGTTTATCATCAGTTCATGAACCTACTATTTCTCCTTGATATAACTTAATTTCGCATATGACTAAAAAAGAATCAGAAATTAAATATCCATCTGTTTCGAATGCTTTTTGTTGATAATAAAAAATTCCACCATTTACATATTCAAAACTCTTTTTAACTAATGCTTTTTTGATTGCTTGCGAAATTTTTTGTTCATATATATGTCCTTTTTTATTGCTTTTGTAATCGTATTTGTATTTTCATATCAAATATCAAATCACAAGGGTTATAAAAAGTAAAGTAAAAAAACTAATAAAAAAGATGGTTAAAATTAAGTGTGTTTTTCAATCCATATTACTCCGATTAAAAAATTGAACTATTTATGTTCAATTTTACCATTTTGGTTTGATTCTTCACATTTTTCCATACATTCTGCTTTTTTATTTTTAAAACCAATAATTTTTAGCACACAAGGATTAAATCATCGAGCAGTCAATCCTTGCATAAACATATAGAACGCAGGAGCAAATAAACCACCTAACATCATTGAAATTGTTGCAGAAATTACTGAATTTCGATAAACAGATACTACTGCAGCATCAGAAACAGAATTTGTTGCATCTTTGATAACATGATAGCCTTGCAAAGTGTTTTGAATTTGTAAGTATCCATCTGAAGCGATGTTGTTTTCAAAAGCAAGAACAGGTAATTGTTGTGCTAAACCACGAAATGGATTAATGGCTACCGAACCAGCTAAAAGTCCCATTCATACAGTAAGAGAAAAAATAAACATTATTAAGATATCACGGTATTTATCATTTATATTAGGCGAAAAAATAGGAAAAAGCAAGATTGCAGTCATAATTAGTTCAATAAAAAATATTCATATCGAACCACTTAGCATTGCATAATTAGGTGTTCAGTCTCCACGGAAAAAGTAATATGCTTTTTTGGTAGCAGTTATTGTATTTCAAGGTTGATTAGATAAATAACCAATATGATGTGCTGCTGTTGCTTTACCAACACCAAAAATAATAGCACCAGCAACAATTGCCGCAAGCATTTGAATAAATATTTTATATGATACATATCAACCTGTTTGACTACCACTCAAATATCGATACATCGATACGGCCGGATTTAGGTCGCTACTTCATCTGATGAAAATAAATAAAACTAAACCAACAGCGATAAACCCTGCATAAAAACCGACTACAATTGGATGTAATAAAAAGTTTTCTATTGTTAAAGGAGAACCTTGTCCTTTTACAACAGTTATATTAGTAGATAAACCCGCAAGCAGTAATGTTAATAATAATGTTCCAAAAAACTCTGAAAAACCATGAATAATTCAAGATTTTATATCTTTGGGACGCTCTGCAGATGTTCTGTTTTTTCTTCTTAGTTTAAAAAAACTAAAAACACTTGGTTTGGGTGAATTACAAGTTTTATCCATTATGTTTCCGTTCTTAATTTTGATTTAGTTTTTATTTCAAACATTATTTTATTTCTATTAATTATATAAATAATATAAATGGTGATTAAACATAAATAATAATGTTATTTATTTAATGATTATTATATACCTTTTTATACAAAAATAATATAAAATAATGTGTAGTCATATGAATTCATTTCCTTTTTTGGTTCATTTACAGTTTATTTTGTAAAAAAATAAATAATAAAAACGGAGAAATGATGAAAGATGTAATTTTATATTTTAGTACAAAATTTAAAGGCGACCAATATCAAATTTATAAACACATTCAAAATGGTAGTCAGATTCCTAATAAAGAAATAGAAAATATTAAAAACAATCTAAGAAATTTAGGTATCGAATATAAAACAATTATCGAAAACAACTATCCTAAGGAGTTATATGAAATAAATGAATGTGTTTTTGCTATTTATTATCGTGGTAATTATGATTTAGTTGCTGCAAAAGAAAAATTTTATATTATTAATGAACTTTGAGACACTTATAATTGGAGCATAATAAACAAAAACCTTGATGTACTAGTAAAAGAAGTTGTATTGATAACCAATGATTACAAAAAGACCGAAAGTGAATTTGTAAATTTATTTCGATCTAAAGGAGGTAAAATCATACATTTAGCCAAGGAAGGTCTTGATAGTTATGATTATCGTGGAATGAATTTAGATAATGAACTTGTTATAAGTCAATATCCACCTGATACACATCCACAGATTAAATACTTTAAACAAAGTAATTTTATTGCAGCAACACTAGCAAAATGTTTGTTATCCTTGTCACTAAAAAAAGAATCTAAGTCAAATAATTTAATATCAGCATTTTTAAACTTAGGCAAAGAAATATTTTGCTTTCCAGGTTCTGATATTGATGATGGTAATAACCAACTTATTGCATCGGGTGCTAATCTGATTTGATCAATATCAAAGGTACTGAATATTTAAAAGAAGAGCGAATGCCCTTCTTTTGTTAATTTGATTTTCTTTCAGGGTATACTGAAACAAATTTTCTGTTTCTTCTGCTTTCGTATTTTATATAACCATCAATTAAAGTAAATAAAGTATCATCGCCACCACGCCCCACATTATTACCTGCATGGATTTTGGTTCCACGTTGTCTATAAATAATTGATCCAGCAGTAGCGAATTGTCCGTCACCTAATTTAGCACCTAAACGTTTTGAGTGTGAATCACGACCATTACGTGTAGATCCACCTGCTTTTGTCTTTGCCATTTCTTATTATCCTTGAATAGACACTATCTTAACACGTGTATATGGTTGACGGTGTCCAAGCTTTCTTTTGTGTGTTGATTTTGCATTGTGACGATATACTATAATTTTCTTTGCTTTACCTTGTTTTTCAATTGTTCCGGTTACAAAAGCATCTTTTAAATAAGGAGTACCAATCTTGGTATCTACAAGTAAAACCTTATCAAATTTTACTTCACTACCTTCTTCTCCATCGATTTTTTCGATAAAAATGGTTTGTCCTTCTTTAACTAAAATTTGTTTTCCACCTGTTTCAATAATTGCTAACATGCAATCCTCCAAAAAGTGGCTCGTCTTTAAGGTGAGCAATGCTACTTAAACCTTTTCAGAACGGTTACTCATGGTAACTGACATATTATATCAAAAAGAGTTTATATCCAAATTAAAAGATAATATAGTTTGTTTTAGAATTTGTTGTTGAACTTTTCTCATTATGACTTCATTTGTAAGTTGTTGTTTTATCTTTTATTTCACCATTTGCAGAAAATGCTGTTCTAAATAAACCTACTATTGAAGCAAGTGATGAAGCTAACAAAGGAATACCAGTGAGTAAACTTAAAAAAGCAAAACCTGGTTTAATCTTGTTAAGTTGTCTTCCTTTAATTTCTTGTAGTTGATTAAGTCTCATTTATACCTCCACTTTTATTATTAATAAAAATAAAATTAGCACTAAAATAGCACTAATTTTAATGTTCGACAAATTCGGTATTAAAGTTTCCGACAACTTGTTTTACCCTTGAAATTGATATTCAAATGTTTGGATCAATTAATTTTAAATCAGAAATTATGTTAGGTGTTTCTAAAATAAGCATAACTGTTGAAATTTTTGTTGCTTGTTTACCTGTATATCCTGATTTATAAGATTCTATTCGATATGAATGTCAGTAGTTTATTAGACGAAAGTAAGCTAATACTTTTTCAGGATTACAACTGATAATAGTGACATCAACTTTTTTATATTTTGGATAAAGAATATCAATAAAAACATTAACAATTAAAATATATAAAAATGTTGTTAATTCACGGATACCAAAATAAATTCGATGTGGACCACTCCCATTAACACTATTTTTATTGTTAAAAATTTCTTTCAGTTTATTTATATCTCAACTACCATTTATAAATGCATTATCCTTGTATACAGGCATATTTGCAATATTTGTAATAACCCTCCCTTCGTTATCTAATGGATTGGGATATAAATAGTTAGGTTTTAAAAAAGCAAAGATGATTAAAAATGTAATAGCAGTAGCAACTCCGATAATTGATAACACATGGCCTACATTTTTCTTTGATTTAACCGAAAAATAATAAGCAATAATATCAGTTCCACCGGTCGATCCACCCGATCTTCAAGAAATCGAGATACCTAAAGCAATAAATAATGCACCAATAAAAGAATAAACGATATTACTTCAGTTGCTTGTAGGTTCATTTCTTTCGGTAAATGTAATGAATTCCTGTAAGCCGACAGATATTACAGGGGTAGTAAAGAAAAGGTTAGTTAATATCTGAAATAACATAAACGTTAGGGTTAAAAAGATAAAGCTTTTTTTAATCCGTCATCCAAAAATTATAAATAACGGGATATTGAATGCTAAATATAACAAAGCAAAATAAGGTTCTACAGCAGGTACTGCATATTGAATTAATGTAGGTATTCCAGTAACACCAGATGGGATAGTTTCTGCACGTTTTAAGAAGATTTGAATTCCTGCATTAAACAATAAAGAAGCAATAAATATAAAGATTACCTTATTTCAGTATCTTTTGAACAATCTTTTAAAATTTAATCCATGATCTTTAGAATTTAAAAGATATACACCCATCTTGTATTTAAGATGATGTGTGTTATTTTCGATGTTTTCTAAATCGATATTATTGTTTATTTTTTTGTCTACTATATTAGCAACTTTATGCTCATCTAATGCTTTATTTATGTGAAACTCACAGCAATTATTATCATTTGAATTAGTATTATCTAATGAAGTCATATTGATATAATTTTATTCTTTTTTAATAAAAAAGAAATTTATTGTATTTTCAAAAATAACAATGTAACGGGAAAATAAAGTTATATTTCCACAAAAACTTTATCATTTATGAATCAAAATATAAAAAAAGGGAGAGTGTTGTCCGACACTCCCGAGCTGCAGATAATCACTTTTATTCTGGCACAGCATGAACTTAGCTAAGGTTCATTTTAAATACTGGGTTTTCACCAAGCACCTTGACTTTGGTCAATATACTCTTTTCGGATTCTGGGTGCTACTAACACACGGAGTTTTTATACTGCTATTCACATAGCGATCAACCGAAAACCTATGTTTGGTAACGTTTGATTGCAACCACCACAGTTGTCAACAAACACACAGGCAAACTTGTGTTATCCGTTAAAGTAATTAAAAACAGTTTCAACCACCTACTTTTGTTAATACGATAACTCAGACGGTGTTCCAACCGTAAGTAGGTGTGCATTAAATCCAAGCAAGATTCACTCTGCCACCTTTTTTAATATTTTATCACTTTGTGTACGAGAAGTAAGAAAATAATTTCATTTTTATTTAAAAAAATAACACAGGAAATTCTCAAAATTTGATACAATTATTCTACATTAAAAAAATTAATATTAATACAATCATATATATATATATATGGAGGACCTTATGAAAGATAAGAAAAAGAAAAATAAATTAGCAATGTTTTTAGTTTCTTCAGCAGTTTTTGCATCTGCAGTTACTGCTGCAGTTATTGCTGCTGTGTATGCACCTAGATTATCTGAACTAACTTCAGAAGAGAAAGCAAAGGAAACTGAAATAAATCCCAAACCACCTAGACAAGAAAAACCAATTGATGTTGTTCCTGTTGCGCCGGTAGAAAGAAAAGAACAATATTTAAAAGATATCAATGCTATTAAAAATACTGTAAATACCAAGAGATTTTCAAAAACATCTTATTTTGACTATAAAAGCAATGAATTGTTAGACGACTTACGTAGTTTAAATACGGTTAATAAGAAAGCAAACCCAAGCGAAATGGATGCTAACAAGATGTCAATTCTTTTTGAAAAAGCATGATCATTAATCAAAGTTTCTGATGCGATTGAATCGTTATTTAACAAGGTTGCAAAATCTAACTTCATTGATGAAATTAAAAAAACTTTTTATTTAGATGAATATCAAAATTTATTATGAAAAGTTCAAAAACAACAAACAGATGAAGCGAAAATAAATGATGATCGCTTTAAACAAAATGAAGCATATGCTGCATCTATTGATGATTCAGATAAACCGAATAGTTTAGTTAAGCAACTTCAATTATTAAAGGTTAGATCAGATTATCAAAAGAATTTTGAAACTATAGATTATTTACAAAGATTAATATCACTTGTAAAAGATAAAAAAGAAGCAAATGCAGATTCTCAGCCACAATTACAAAAAGAGTTAAATGCTATTAAAATCTCATTAGACACTGCACTATCAGATAACCCTGATGCAAATGTAAATGATAAACTTAAAAGTCTAAAAACAAAAGTATTAGCTAAATTAAAAACTGAGAATACAGATGAAAATCAAAGAGGTCAGTTACTTTTAGATGCTCAAAAGGATTCATTAATTCAATTAACTAAACAGTCAGAAGATTTAGATAAGTTTGATAATCAAATTAAAAATGCAAAAACACAAGCAGAGTTAGATAAAGTAAAAAATGATCTTGATAAAGCACTTGATTTATTGTGAGTTAATACACATACACTTGCTATTTCACAAAGATTAGATAATTTTAAAGTTAAATTTGACCAAGCAGGTGAAAAAATCATTACTATAGAAAATAAACGTTTATTTAACGGAAACTATTTAGATCAAGGGGTTACTCAGATTCAATATGATTCAATAATGAATGAAAATCCAGAACTTCAAAAAGAATCATTTATCAAATCTGTTAAAATGTTCCGTAATAAAGTTGCTGAATTAAAAGCGTTGATTGCGAAAATAGATTCAAGCAATGCAGTGCAAAAAACATATTCTGATAATTTAAGTCAAATAATAAGCGATGAAAGTAAAACACTTTATGATATTAATTTGCTTGAAGAACAAGTTAATGCAACACTAAAAAAACAAGACTTTGTTAAGCAAGAAGTTGATTTATTAAATAAAAATACAGAAGTTCCATCAAATGTTAAAAGTGCATTCATTGATTTATTGAATGCTTCTGTAAATGATTCATTATTAAAATTAGATCAAATTAAATGACTTTCTGAGTTATATATATCTACTTTAAATATTAAAAAGGCCGCATTAGATGAAATAAATAAAATCGCTGATGATGCTAAAAAGCAAGAACTTTTAAAATCATTTAATGAAATAATTTCACCTATTTTAGATAAAATCGATGCAACTTCTGCAGATATTAGTAAGTCTGTTACTGATATACTTGAGAAAATTGCGACAAAAGCAAAAGAATATAGTGAAACAATAGAAAAAGTACAAAAAGACAAAAATGAAGATGAACTCAAGAATTTTAAATTTGACCAAATCGATAATCGTGCTAAATTTTTACAATTATTAACTAAGACACAAACTGCAAATAATGCTGTTGCAAAAAGAAAAGCAATTAACGAGGTTGAATTAGGTTATGTAAAGAGCATTCAAGATATAATCAATGAAGCACAAAAGCAAAAACAAACTAATTTCAATAATGTAACCAAAGATGGTGATAAAGAAATAGCTGATATTAATACTATCTATGCAAACCTTAAAACAGTTGAATCAAGCATTGTTGAAGATACCACAACTGAAAAAATAATTAAAGTTTTAGAAGATGCTAATGCAGCAGATATCGCTACCTTAAAAGCAACCGATGGAGCTTTAACAAGTGATCAATCAACTAATTTTGATAAAGAACTTGAAGAAGCCAAAAAAGCCACATCAAATACAGATAAACTTAAAAAATTACAAGAGTTGAAAACAAAATTATTTGAAGCGAAAAATAAAGCAGTGGATGCAGATCAAAGTCTGATTCCAGATTTAATTGAAAAATTAACCGTTCAAAAAACCAGGGACACATTTAAAGAATATTATCAAAAAAATAAAGCAACAATGACTAGTGCTCAATTGGTTAATGATTTTCTATATGGTAATCCAACTAACGAATCTGATAATACTAAACAAGGTATATTAACACAATTAAATTCAGAGTTAAATTCCGAATTAGTTATTCAGTATAAAAATAAATCTGATTTAGATAAAATGTTAGTTGATTCAAATCCACAGAAAAAAGAATCATTTGATACAGTTTCAACCGAATTTTCTAAGGCATTAACAAATAATGTTATTGATTTATCAAGGGCAGTAGATACTGTTAAAGCAGCAAAAACTTTTGTTGGTAAATTAATAGCTGATGCATATAATTTATGAACAAAAACATTGTTTATTAGTCAAGAAGATGGGGTTAATGGAATTGGAACTACTAAATTTAGACAAATTATTCGCGATGCTGAGGGTTCAGAGGAAAAACTTAAAAAAGCAATTGGTATCGGTAATCAATTGCTAGAAAAATTTAGATTTGCAGTTGTAATGGATTTAAGAAAACTTTCTGATGTAGATCAAAGAAAAGTTCATTTAATTGAATTTCTTCAAGGAAAAGATTCAGATCATGTGCCAGATTCTGTAAGAACTTATAAAGCACTATCAATATTTATTAATGCAATTGTAGATACACAGAAATTAATAGATCAAATTAAAGACCAAAATAATAAATCTCAATTGCAAGAAGAATTACGTGTTGCAACAGATGCTTCAAAAGTAAACGAAGTAAAAGTTAAGGTTCAAAAAGCATTAGATGAACAAAATAAACAAGATGCTGAAACTGATAAAAGAGATTTTGATGCTAAAAAACCTAAAATTGCTTCATTAGCAGCAACAATAACAAATACTGATGCAAAAACTAAGCTAACCAAACAAGTTAATGATTCTACTAATCTGCAAGAGTTGAATATCGCGGAAAAAGCAGTTAATGATCAACTTGCTAATGAAAAGACAGCGAAAGATTTAGCTGATTTAAAAGCAGAAGTTCAAACATTAATTAATAAGCTTTCAGAAGCAGACAAACCAACATATCAAGCAAAATTAGATAAACCAGAAAATAATAATACCAAAGCACTTACTGCTTTAAAAAACGAAGTAGAAGTAAAACTTGATCAAAAAAATAAACCGACTCAATCAAAACCAACAGATTCACAAATAACTTCTGAGCAAAAACAAACTCCACAACCACAAGAAGAAACAAAAAATCCAAATAACCAACAAGCAAACACAGAGCAAAACCCTCAAACAAAAGCAAACGATCAATCAAAACAAGATAAACCAAAAACAAATGAAAGCACAACAACTAATACAGAAACTAAAACACCTACAAATTCTAGGAATAGCAAATCAAAAACAACAGCCGCAATAATAGCAGCAGTAGTTTCTTCTGTAATCGCACTTATAACTCTACTTTCATTTGGTTGATATTTAAAGAAAAAGAAAAATAATAAAGCATAAAATATAGCACCAATGGTGCTATATTTTATTCTATATACTAATTATAGTGTTGACAAACCGATCCTACTTTTTAAAAATCAAATCCTTTTGCATAAATACATTATTTTTGAAATTATACTCACTGATTTTTGCATATGTAATTTTGAAACCATCTAATAAAACATTCATATCATAGATAATATTGTTAGTATTATTATAAATATAGTTATAAAAATTATCTCTGATTTTCTTATCTGTAATTCTTATTACATATATAGCAGCGGACACAAAATAATTATCATCTGCGATAGCTATTTTTTTAGCATTCGGTAGACTTGAAAAGACAATATCACCTTTTAAAGCAACTTTTGATGATTTTTTATTTTTATTATTTTCATGTTTAATTTTACCATTTTGGATATCTGATATTTCTAAGTATTTATAATTTACATTTTTATCATAAACAGGATTAATTACATCAGCGATATCGTTGATACTGATATAACCAGTTTTCGGTTTGTTAAATCTTGGATAAATAATACGTTTTTGATCTTTATCTAACAACAACATCTGATTAATATTTTTAATAAAAGTAAACTTATTTAACTTACTTGTAGTATTTCTGGTAAGAAATTCTTTAACAATTGGAGCATAATTTTGCTTTAAATTATCATTTAGTAGGGTTATTCCTAGTTTATTTCGATTAGTGCTAAATTCATAACCTAAAAATTCTTTTTCGGCATTATTGCTACCAAACAAAGTTTTAGGCGAGTTAATAACTAATATATTATAATTTAACTCTACCTTTTCTTGTTTTTGCATAAACAAGATAATTGGAGATGTTGTAGTACCACTAAAAGTTATATCAGCTGATTCAAAAATTGCTCTAATCTTAAAGTGTGTTAAAACAAATTCGCGTGCTGTTGCATATTGTGCGGCTGTTAAAAAAGATCTAGGTAGAATTATAGCTGCATAAGCATCATCTTTAAGCAACTGATAAGTTCTTTCAATGAATAATACTTCTATTTCACTACTTTTAGCATCCAAGGTTTTCAGTAAACTAAAATCTTCACTAGATACATTGTTTTTTAAAACATTTTTTAAAAAACCGGCAACAGAAAAAGGAGGATTTGCGATAACAAAATCAAAAAAAGGATTGAAAGTTTTCTCGGTGTATAAAGGACTATTAATAAATTCAATAGAATTAAATTTATTAATTCCATCCGCATTAATAATTTGTGCTTCACCATCCCCATTTAAAAATGTAGATATTTTAGATGTCTTTGCCAATCGATAATCTTTTTCTATCCCAATAACATGCTCATTTGCTCAACTAAACGGGTTAACTTGATAACTTTGAATCAGTTTATTTATAGCAGATGTATAATTTGGTTGAAGTTTTTGGATAACATTTTCGATATAATCCATATACGAAACCAAAAAGTGTCCACTTCCACTAGCGTAATCAATCATTTTAGGAATAAAATCTATATTTCTTTGTTCTAACTTAGATTTAATAATTGTTTCAATAGGTAGGGAGTTAACCATAAATTCTACTATCGGCATTGGAGTAAAGAATTGTCCAGATTCTTGTTTTCAAGATGTGTTAAGAAGTTCTTCGAAAAAGTCCCCTAAAAATTGGTGTTTGTTGTTGTATTTAAATTTATATGATTGCAGTAATAAAACCATTTCTTTTAAAACACCGTTGTTTTCGATAAATGTTTTATCATCAAAAACTTCAATGAAGGAAAAAGCATTATTTTTCTTTAATCGCAAATCATCTATAACTTGACGGAGTTTTTGTTTATTATCATTATTTTCAATGATTGATTCAATTTCCGAATCAGAGTAGTCAATAATTTGTTTTTTCATACAATAATTCATACCATTTTTGTATAAATCATTTAATCTTTTAAGAAAACTTAAATCATTATCAATATTATTGATGAATTGAAATTGCATCCCATTAATTTTTTGTCCATCTATTTCAAAATTACTATCTTCTAAAATTTCATCATATACTTTTGCAATAAAAATATTAATCATCTTATCAAATGCATTAGATTTATCAGAAACACTATTTTGTCTAAGAATGCTTAAAAACTGGTTAAAAATAAGTTTCACCGCATCAGAATCTATTTTTTTTAATTGATGATATTTAATTACTTGAAATTCTGCTTCAAAGAGATTGTTATTGAAAACAAAATTACTTATATCTCATTGTTTGTTTCATATTTCATACATTGATTCAGTTGATTCTGCTTTTGTTAAAATATCGTTTATAAAAATATTAAAAAATTGGTGACTTTGATTTATAAAGTTATAGGTGTAGTAACTGCCAACCTTGATGTTTTTATCTTGAAAAAGATAACTAAATATTTGCATAGTATGTTTAGCATATTTATGATTGATATATTTATGGATTGAGTTTATATCTTTTACTTCAAAAATATAATAAGGTTTTGCATCTTTTGATACAACTACATCTGCAAAACCTGATGTGTTATGACCGAGTTTTCAACTTTTTTCTAAATATATTTGTGATTTCTTATATCCTTTTTCTAACAGAGAAGCAACTAACATCAAAACGGATCAATTTTCATTTTTGCTTAAATCAAAAATCCTTTGGTGTCCAAAGTTTTTAAAGTTTTCTATACTTCATTTTTCATTATTTAAATCTATTTTAATAATAGCATTCTTGATTCTGATTGTTACAACACCATCTTCTTTTGAAAACAAAGGAAAAGTATTTAATAAAGTGTTTAAGTATATTGCATCCATAAGTATCTTTCTAATTATATATGATTTTGATATAACGGTTTAAAAAGGTAAAAAAAAGAGACATATGTCTCTGAATTATTATGTGAAAGGAGGGTTATCTCAAGCAGTAAGACCTATAAGTCTTTCATTCTTGTCTTAAACAAGGTTCTTAATAATAATATCATAGTTTTGTAAAAAACCAAGAAAAATATAATCTTTCTCTTAAATACCAAATATTAAGGTATTAGGAAAAAGAATTTGATCGTTTCTTTTAGTGCGTTGGTGCCCCGAAAAAATGTAGCTTAATCACAAATAAAATAGTTTACTAAACTACTAAGATTTAAATATTTTCGTTTCTTTATATTGAATATTATCTCTATTGTTCTTTAATATAAATATAAGCAAATATAAATTTTATGTATGTTAAACAACCTAATAATGAAAAGAAAATAAAAATTTCCAGTTTTATTCTCAAAAATAATATAAAAACAAAAAAAAAAAAAAAACAATTCAAAAATTTAAATAAAATTAAAAGTGTTTATTTGATTATTTTAAATATAAAACATATTTTCTATTAAATAGTATAAATAGATGATTTGTAAATCATCTAACTTAATAATAAGAAAGGAAAAAATGAGAAAAAGAAATAAATTACTTACATCTCTTTTATTTATATCTGCTTCTACAACAGCGATAGCAGTAAGTTGTGGCAGTCAAACACCTGCTGCTAAACCGGAAACACCAGGAAAAGAAACACCACCAAGTGAGCAAACTAAACCAGGTAATCAAATCCCACCTGATGAAGGAAGCAAACCTAGCGATGGAACACCAAAACCAGGTGGTGAAACAACCAATCCTGGAGAAGAAACTAAACCAGGACAAGGAGATGGTTCACAAACACAAAATCCAGGTGGTTCTGGTGAAAGCGGGAATAAACCTAGTGATGGTTCAGGGACAGGTACTACAACACCAGAAGACGGAACAAAGTCTGGCTCAGGAAACCCAGATGGTTCAGGAACAAATCGAACACAGGAACCAGTTGTTCCTAAAAAAGAAGCTGCTAGTGTTGTAGCAATCGATGCAAACAATTTATACAGTCAAGTGAACAAAGAACTTTCATTACCATATACAGTGCAAGCATACTATAGTGATGGAACAACTAAGGAAGTTCCTGTTTCATGAGAAATATCAAAAATTAAAAAGGAAACTCCTGCTGTTTATCAAATTACTGGAACAGTTGCAGGTAAGCAATTTGTAAAAGAATATGAAGTATATAATGAAAGTGCTTTTCAGATAGAAAATCCTTATATTACAGTATATGAGAATGATAAAGTAACCTTACCTGAAACAGTTAAAGTCATCTCTAAATTTGGTACATTTAATGAACCTGTTGTATGAAATGAGCATTCATCAGTTTCAACAGCAAAAGGTACACAGCAAGATATCACAATCCAAGGACATCTAAAAGACTATACTAATAGACCCGTAACAGCATACTTAAAAGTTGTAGATAATAACTATACAACTAATACATCTACTAACATTGTAGATACTAATGCATCTGATGTCAATCATGCAACAGCGACTGTTAAACCTGCTAAAACTGGTTCTGGCGATGCTATTACCAATATAGTTGATGGAACTTGAAATAATAGTGAAAATAGATTTACCAACTATGCAGGAGATCGTCAAGCAGATGCTAAAACAGGACAAATAACAATTGATTTAAAAAGAAAACAAGATATTGCTGGTGTTAAGTTATTTATGTTTGCTGATTTTAATACAGGTAATAACGGACCAAAATACTTATATATTTCCACATCAGAAGATGGACAAACATTCCATCGGGTATTTAATCAAAGTAAAAGTGATAACTTCGCATTAAATACATCTGCTAATATACAAGATGCTAATAATAGCAACAACTATGTAATAACTTTTGAAAAAGTTAATGCACAATATATTCGTTTTGATTATGAAAACTATCCACGTGATGATACTCATAATTATGTTTTTGGTTTAAGAGAAGTGTTTGTATATGGTGCAACCAAAGCACAAGGACATAGAGACAAAGATAGTAGTAACTCACTTGATTCTATTGTTGTTAAAGGACATGGTATAACAACAGATACATCCACATTATTTTCACCTGACAAACTTGATTATAACGGAACCAGTAGTCCTAGTGATAATTTCCCAACCGAAGTAGATTTTAACTTACCACAACCAAGTCGTGCAAGGGTGCAAACCTTTAGCATCCAAATTGATGCAAATACTAAAAAATGATATGCATTAGTTTGATCAGAAACAGGACAAGTTAAAACATATACTTATACTCATAGATTACTTACCGATACCAAAAAACTTACCACTGTTGCTTTCTCAGTTCCAGACATTACCATTGGACAAGCACAACCTGTTATATTTAATTTAATCGCAAATGATAACACTAAGATAGAGCCAAAAGACCTAGATAAAAATGGAATTGAATTTCACTTAGTAAATAATCAAAATCCAAATATATACTTTAGTTATCAAAGTGGTAATTTTATCGGTCGTCACTTTACTAATGCTCAACAAGTCGTGATGAAAGTAACATATCAAGGAATTTCATATACATCTGCACCTGTAAGTATCAATGTCTTAGAATCACCTACTTCTCCTTTCTCATTTAGAATGGATGAATTAGCAGTTGCTAAAACTCAAACCTTAGATGTTTTAAAAGGTGATAGCATTAATTTACCTAAATACATCGAAGCAATTTATCCAGGAGATAAATATGCTAGATATGTTGATGTAACATGAAATAATATTCCAACAACAGCAAATAATGTTGGATTCTTTACTTATAGTGGAACCGCAACATATCGAAACTTAACTAGAACTGTAACAGCAGCAGTAACTGTGCATAATATTAAAAGTGTTTCAGATATTCATATTTCAACTTTAAGTGGATATGCACCTGATTTACCTAATACTGTTACTGTATTTGATGATTTAGGTAGAGCATATACAAGGGCTGTTATATTCCCTACATTATCTGATGATGAACTTAATTCAACTGATGTTGTGATGAAAGAAGCAATAGTTGCTGGAACAAATTTAAAAGCAAAATTATATGTTGCTAAGGTAGCTAGAGGCGAAAGCACTACAGCTTCCGTTGTCTCTCAAAAACCTGCAACTACACAAGGACAAACTACTTCATTATTCCCTGCTGCATTCGCTTCTTCTACTATGAGTGCAAATACATCACAAGATAGTAGTGCTGTCACATATTCTGTAGATTCATTAAATGATGGAACTGCTGCAACAAATACGACAACTCCTGTTTGAAGTAATAAATATACTGAAGCAGAAAGCACACCAAAAACACAAGCTGCTAGTTCTGCAGGGAGTTCAGATTCTGGTTCTGGTAAGTCCAATACAGAACATACAGCATCACAAACAGCAACTGACACTACAGATAATCAAGAAGAAAAACAACAAGATGGACATTCAAGCGGTTCAAAAGTAGCATCTGTTGCGAAAGCAGAAGAATCTAAAGCAGTAAAACAAAGCGAAACACATACAGATACAACAAATACTGCTAATGATAACTATGTTGGAGTTGCTTTTGGGGATTCTACATCTAAGTCTGTTAAAGTAGATCGAGTTAAAGTATGATTTGCAGCAGCTGATGATGCTAAGAAAGTAGGTATTCCTACAACTGTTAGTGTCGAATATTTATCATCAGCAGTCACAGGATTAACCGATTCTACAAAAACTCAATTATCTAATCTAAATGATAGTTCATCAACTGCAACAAACTTAAAAACTGGTACCTGAACCCACATCACCTTACAAAACCAAAACCCAACTATTAAACCAAATGATTATACTGAGTTAATCTTTGCTAAACCAGTTGATGCATATGCAGTAAGAATAAAATTTAGCATCCCAACCAATAAAAATTCAGTGCAAATTAAAGAGTTTCAAGTTCTTGCTCCAAATACAAATGTTTCAAAACAAAGTAGTTTTGAAACAACTGTAAAATATGATCAAAATAACTATCCAGGATTTAATGAAAAAGCAGATATTACAACTTATACTTTATGACCTGATCAAAGTTTGGATAAATTACGTATTTCTGCTACAAATAATGCTAATATCTTTACAACCTTACAAGATGAAACTTTAACAGTTACTGTTTCATCAGAAGATGCAAGTAATTTTAAAACATTTGTATTTAAAACTACATCTGCTGATGCACTAGCAGAACGAAGATCAAAAGTAGTTGATAATGTTTGATATTTACTAAACAACTTTACCAGCAAAAACTATACCCTTACCAAAGGAAGTGCAGTATATGCACAAGCGTATAAGGTTTGAGGCATGACTAAAACAGCATCAGTTACTGATTTAGAAAAAGCTTGAAATGAATTAGAAACATTAATGAAACAAGATTAATTATTAATATTCACATCGCATTGTAAACAATGCGATGTTTTTGTATATTTTTGTTAATTTAGTATATCGATATTTACTGATGAAAAGCCAGGATAATGAAAATATAAGAAAATTTTGCAGTTTTATCTTTTAAAATTAGATAAAAACAAAAAAAAAAAAAAACAATTCAAAAATTTAAATAAAATAGAAAGTGTTTTATTTTCAAAAACATTTTTTTGTAATAAAACAAATTTACTAGAAAATAAAATTTTATAAATATTCAAATAATGTAAAAGGAATAATTATGTGAAAAAGAAATAAATTACTTACATCTCTTTTATTTATATCTGCTTCTACCACAGCGATAGCAGCTAGTTGTGGAAGTCAAAGTTCAACTACTAAACCTAAAACACCTGAAGAAGGAAAAACACCAGGTGAACAACCCAAACCAGGAGATCAAACCCCGCCTGACGAAGGAAGCAAACCAAGTGATGGTGGAACAACCAATCCTGGAGAACAAACTAAACCAGGACAAGGGGATGGTTCACAAACACAAAATCCAGGTGGTTCTAACGAAAGCGGTGATAAACCAGGTGATGGTTCAGGGACAGGTTCACAAACTACACCACCAGAAAATGGTGGACAAAATTCAGGTAGCGGCGAAGGAAATGTTGAAACAAAACCTGGTAATGGTAGTGAAAACCAAACCACACCCCCTGGTAATGCTAATGAACAAAATCCTAGTGATACAGATGATTTAGATGAAGAACAAACTTCTAAACAACCTGCAAGTATTTTAGATATAGATGCAAATAATTTACATAGTGAAATAATGAAAGAACTTGTTTTACCTCTTAAAGTTAATGCTATTTATAGTGATGGAAGTAAAAAGGAAGTTGATGTTACATGAGATAGTGCTAAGGTTGATAAAACCAGAGCCGCAGTCTACCAAATAACTGCGACAGTTGATGGTAAATCATTTGTAAAAGAATATGAAGTATATACCTTTGAAAATGCATATCAAGTCGAAAGTCCTTATATAACGGTATATGAAAATGATTCAATTAGTTTGCCTGCAACAGTAAATGTGTTTTCTAAATATGATAGTAAACCAGAAGCTGTAACTTGAAATTCTACAACTAATGTTTCAACTGCAAACGGAACATCAAGTGATATCCAAATCAAAGGACATTTAAATGCTTATGCTGATAAAGAAGTTACTGCTTATTTAAAGGTTATTGATAGTTATTACACTACAGGAACACAAAATATTGTAGATACAACATCATCTGATTCCAACCACGCAACTGCAACAGCTGTCCCAGCACAAACTGGTATAGAAAAAATAGTTGATGGAACTTGAAATAACAGAAATAATAATTCTAATAACTGAGTAGGTGATCGTCAAGCGAATGCTCAGACAGGTCAAATTACAATAGATTTAAAGACTGCGCAAGATATAGGTGGTGTTAAGTTATTTATGTTTGCTGATTATAATACTGGAACAAATGGGCCGAAAAGTCTATATATTTCAACTTCAGAAGATGGAGTTAATTTCCATCGGGTATTTAATCAATCAAAATATTCTGATTTTACATTAGTAAATTCATCTACTGTCGGAATTACTAATGAAAATAATGAGAATAACTATAAGATTACTTTTGAAAAAGTATATGCTAGATATGTTCGTTTTGATTATGTTAATTATCCAAGAACCGATGTACCGACAAAATCATATGTATTTGGATTACTTGAAGTATTTGTTTATGGTGCCACAAAAACTACTGGACATCGAACAAAGGATGCCAGCGATTCATTAGAATCGATAGTTGTAAAAGGGAATGGAGTTACATCTGATACATCGACATCATTTACAGCTGATAAATTAGATTATCAAGGAAGTAGTAGTTTTACAGATGGATTCCCGACAGAAGTAGATTTTAACCTACCAAATCCATCAAGAGCTAGAATGCAAACTTTTAGCATTCAAATCGATAAGTTTACTAAAAAATATTATGCTTTTGTATGATCGGAAACTGGAGTTACAAAAACATATACATATACTCATAAATTAATTAATAAATTAAAAACTGTAGCGTTCTCGGTTTCAGATATTACCATTGGACAAGCACAACCAGTTGATGTTTCATTAGTTTTAGAAGACGGAAGTAAAATAACTCCTGAGTGATTAGATAAGGATGGATTTAAATTTGAATTAGTTAATTCAAATTTAACTAATATTTTCTTTGATTATCAAGATGGACACTTTGTCGGTAGACACTTTACTAATAGTCAACCTGTGGTATTAAAAGTAAAATACCAAGGAGTTGATTATACATCTGCACCAGTAAATATTAATGTTAATGAAACACCTGGTTCAAATGCTTTTTATATGGATAATTTATCCGTTGCTAAGACACAGACTATTGATGTTTTAAAAGGTGATAATATAACATTACCTAAATACATCGAAGCAATTTATCCAGGTGATAAATATCCTAGATGAATTGATGTAACATGAGATAATGTTCCAGAAAAAGCAGATAAAGTAGGTTTTTATACTTATAAAGGAACTGCGTCATATCGTGGATTTACTCGTGATGTAACTGCTGCTGTTTCCGTACATGATTTGGTCAAAGTTGCAGATACACATATTGCAACATTATCTGGATATGCTCCTACCTTACCTACATCAGTTACTGTTTATGATGATTTAGGTAATTCATATACTAAATCTGTTACATTTGAAAATTTAACAGATGATGAATTAAATTCTGATCAGATTGTTGAAAAAACAGCAACAGTTACAGGAACAACTTTAACAGCAAAATTATATGTACGTAAAGTTCCGAGAACTGCTGCCACAAAAACAACTGTTGTTTCACAAAAAACATCAGGAAGTTCCGGTTTATTCCCTGCTGCATTTGCTTCTTCTACTATGAGTGCAAGTACATCAAGTGACAATTCTACTACTGTAACATATAATGTAGATTCATTAAATGATGGAACTGCTGATGCATCAACAACAACTCCTGTTTGAAGCAATAAGCATAATGTAACTGCACAAAAAACAAATCAAGAAGAAAGTAAAAATACACAAGAAAATGCAGGTACAACAGGAGAAGGTGGTTCTGCTTCTCCAGCAAAATCTATTGAAGGACAAACAACTGATGAGGATTTGCAAAGTAAAACTCATACAGATTCAACACATAGTGGTGCTGAAGGTTCACATACTGATTCTTCAACCTCAACTGGTAGTTCAGGTAATGGTTCAACAGTTTTAGAACCTAAGACTCAATCAATGGAAGTATCAACTGTTGCAGAACCACAAGATGGAGAAACTGTAAAACAAACACAAGATACACCAGCAAAAGTAAATGAAAATTATGTTGGTATAGCTTTTGGTTCAACCACATCAGCATCAGTTAAAATAGATCGAGTTAAAGTGTGATTTGCAGCAGCTGATGATGCTAAGAAAGTAGGTATTCCTACAACTGTTAGTGTCGAATATTTATCATCAGCAGTCACAGGATTAATCGATTCTACAAAAACTCAATTATCTAATCTGAATGATAATTCATCAACTGCAACAAACTTAAAAACTGGTACCTGAACCCACATCACCTTACAAAACCAAAACCCAACTATTAAACCAAATGATTATACTGAGTTAATCTTTGCTAAACCAGTTGATGCATATGCAGTAAGAATAAAATTTACTTTACCGAATGGATCAGATGCAGTAGTTATTAAAGAACTGCAAGTGTTATCACCTGATACAAATGTAACAAAAGAAAGCACCTTTACATTAAATGTAAAATATGCAAACAATAATTATCCAGGATTTAATGAACATCCAGAAATTACTGATTATACATTAGCAGTTGATCAAAGTCTTAACTTATTAACATTTTCTGCAACAAATAATGCTAATATTTTTACATCTTATCAAGATGAAACCCTAACAGTTGTTGTAACATCTGATGATGGAAGTATGTCAAAAACTTATAAGTTTAAGACTAACACAGCAGATGCTTTGATCAAAGAACGCAGTGATATTAGTAAAAAAGTCAGAAGATTGCTAAGAAAATTTGCTGATCGTGAATATACATTAACTAAAGGAACTGAAATTTATGCAAAGGCATATAAAGTATATGGAATGAGCAAAACAGCAAAACTTACTGAATTACAAAAAGCCTGAGATGATTTACAAAAATTAATGAATTCAAATAAGTAGCAAATGCTACTTTTTTGAATCAAATTTATATGGTTTGTGTAGATTTGATAAAATTGTTTTATGGAAATTTTATTATTGGTAATTACAGAACCTTTTAAATATTTATGAGGGTTTCTGTAAAACCTTTTTGATATACAAAGTTGAAAAGGCTCAACAGAAAAAATTGAATCAATAGAAATTTTTGTTTATTTACCAATAATAAATATTGTTTTCTTAGTTATTAGCATACTTAATGCGATAAGAATCATCCCGAATCCCACAATATGGTTATTTTCATATAAGGTGAGTTTACTGACTTTAATTGCTATCTATATTGCAGCTGAAACGGCATTTATAGTTATTTATATTATATATTTAGGAAATAATATCAAAGAAAATGGTTGGATATGAATTTTATTTTCCTGTATACTGATGGTATTTTTCTTAATTGTCAGTATTTGATCGTTATATGATTTTTATTGGTTTGTAATTGATGTAATAAAAAACTTTTCTGTATGATTTCCGTTTATTACAGGTTTTGTGCAATTTTTAATTGGATTATTATATACATTAATGATTGCATCAGCATTTTTTTATGTTTGCATCTCATATTTTAATGGCTGCATCAATGTTTGAAAATCATAAGTTCTATGGACCTTGAAAACCGATACAAAGTTTATCAATGTTTTCTATAATGATTATTCCGATAATAGCAATTGTTTCATTTATTTTGCTTATTGTGCTTATTGAGCTTTAAATCATTTTACTCTTTATATTATTATACTGAGGTTTAAAACTACTAGCAAACATTGCTAAATAAATTTCAAAATATATTTAACTATAAAGATCGTATGTGGTATAATACATCCAAGTTATATGAAAATTTGAATTAAAACTATAAGTTTTTATTGCAATACTTTTGTATTAAATTTCATACAATATTTAAAACCCTAATATTGTAATTTTATATAACTTATAAAATGAAAGGGGAATGAAAAAAATGGAACTTTTTAACTTTAATTTAGTACAGCCACATACTATGGAAAAGATTTTACTTGCTGAATCTTCATCTGAAGTTGCTACATTAGAATCAAAAAGAATTATCACAATCATCTGTCCAATATTTCCGAGATGATAATTTATTATATTGATTTATAAAACAAGGAGTCAAAATTAGTAGTTTGATTAAAATAAAAAGATTTTATGGTAAGTTTGATGACAGATGAGATATTTATAATGATGAAACTTTTGCATATTATAAATATCTTAAAGCAAAACTACCTGATAAAGGTTGAAAAATACATATTTCAACTAATATAAAATCTTATAATGATATTCTGCAACGAGTAGTTGCATTTTGTAAGATTCATAACATAAGTTTTAAATATATCCAAAATTATAAGGTTTTATATCAGAGTTTATTTGAAAAACAATTAAACAATCTGACTGGTAAATTTATTACTATTTATCCTACAAGTGCAAAAGAAGCAAAAGAAATAATTATTAATCTATATCCAATTTTAAAAGAATTTAAAGCACCTTTAACATATTCAGATAAGCAATATAAAAAGAGTATTATTCATTATCGATATGGCAGTATTAGTAAAAAAGATGAAAATGAATATAAAAAAATTGTAAAAATGTATAAACCTGCTGATATCAAAGATTTATTTTACAGTAAACCAAATTCTAAAATAATTAATGGTTATAACTTAATAGGCTTAATAACATTTGATTCATTTTCTAATATATGATTAGCAACAAAGGATAAACAAAAATATGTTATAAAAGAAAGTAAAAAATACTTTTTAAACGGCGAAAACCTTAAAGCAAGAGAGAAAGAATCGATAATTGCATCAATATCAGAAATACCGAATTTTCCGATTTATGTTGAGAAATTCTGAAATTCACAAAGTATTTTTTATGTATATAAATATTGCGATGGAAAACAACTAGATCTATATAAATATGATTATAATTTGCTTTATGATATTAATAAAGCAAAACAAAATAAAGTTATTGATTTAATTGATGCATTTAGAAGTTTCTTTAATACATTAAAATATAGTTCAGTTGTTTTAAACGATGTGAAAATGGATAATTTTCTTTATAATGAAGATAAAAAGATGCTCTATTTTGTTGATTTAGAACATTCACAAAATCATAAAAGTTCATCACCAATGAATGTTAAAAATCCTTATTGTAATACTAATAATTTAACACACTCTACAGATAAAATGAAGATTTTCTATATGTTATTAGATTTTCTATTTGATTATAAAAAAGATTCTTCCTTAGATCCATCAGATTATTTATCACTCATTTTTTATTTGAACAACTCGTATGAACTCTTAAACATTGCAATTTTTTTATTTAAAGTATTTAATAGAAAACTAACTATTAAACATTTTGATTCGTTGTATAACCTTGAAATAATAAATGAAATCTTTGGCAATAAAAATGATTTATTACCAGCGATTTCAAGTATAACTGATATATTTAATTACCTAAATTTAAGATTAATTTATAGCAATTTTGCTTTCCAAAGTATTTTACAAGTTCTTATTGATATAAAAACAAGTTATGAAGCAAAATTAGTCCTTGAAAAATGATATAAATCTATAAAAGAAAAGTTAGATTATAATCTGTTTTATGATACAGGAAATTATCATTCACCATATTTAATAAACGGAAGTGCAGGAATTTTATATATTTTGCTTTTTGCTAAATATAAGTTTAATATCCATGACTTTGATGAAGAAATTATGTTAATTTCTAATAAGTTATTCAAATCATTTACAAGAAAAATAGGTTTAGCAAACGGTTATGCAGGTATTTTATTAGTGCATTATCTTTATGTTGAATTATATAACATTAATAATGATAAAATCAATAAGCATATAGCATTTATAAACATTTGTTTAAGGGATCAAAAGATCATTGATTATGACAAAAGAGAAATAGATGCAAGTTTTTGAAATGGGTATCAAGGATTACATCTGCTTTATAAAGTCTTTAAATATAGAAAGGAGAAAGTTGAAAAAACTATTTAATAATAAACCTTTGTTGTTTTATATCTTTATTTTTAGTATTATCTCAGTTGCTGCATCATCGATAGTTGTTTATTTTGTTGCTTCATTGATTGATAGCATCAAAAGTGGTGATAAAGCATTATTTCAAACAAATTTAATAGTTGTTATATCTTTAACTGTTATATTCTTAGTTGCCACATTGATGCAACTACTTCTGAAGAATAAATTAAAACAATATGTTAGCACATTGTTAACTAAAGGAGCAGTTTCGAAAATTTCTACTTTGTCATCGCATGAAGTCACTGAAAACAAAGAAGGTAGATACCTAGTTTGAATTAACAAACGTGTGCCAGAACTACAAGAATTTTTATTTACAAGTCTCTTTGATACAGTAATAGGTGTCTTTGTGCAAGTTGCAACCTTAATTGTTATGTTTGTGATAAGTTGAAAATTTGCTTTAATCGGACTTGCAATATTGTTAATTTCATTTATTTTTCCTTTCTTTTTATCAACAATTGCTGGGAGAATGCATAAGAAATTTATGTTTTCAATGGAATCTCATGTTGCAACATTACAAAATATCTTTAATGGATTTAAGTTCTTATGATATTTAAATAAACCTGAAAAATTATTTGATTTTATCGATGTGACATTAAAAAAATGATTAAAAGATTTGGATAAAACACAAAGTACCGTTATCAAATTAGAAGTAATCAATAGTGGTTTTCAATATATCTCATATATATTAATGATGTTTATTATCGGTTACTTTATTTTCTACCAACATGAACCACTTGGTGCAATATTTGCTGTTCCTGGCTACTTTTACACCCTTTCAATTCAACTGCGTTATACAATTTATGTAAACCAAAATTACATTGCTTATAAAAGTTATTTAAAGGATTTTAGTAGTGAATTTGTTGCTTCAAACAAAGATAATGCAGTGATAAATGTAGAAAAAATTCGAATAACTAATTTGAATTTTGCTTATGAAGAAAATGTAATTTTTAAAGACTTTAATTTTACCTTTTATAAAGGTAAAAAGTATGCAATAGTAGGTAAATCTGGATCTGGTAAGTCTACATTATTGAATTTAATTTTAAAGCAACTTCATGGATATAATGGAAGCATTAAAGTAAACGATCAAGAAATCAAAGATATAGATGTAAGTGTATGAAATAATTCATTTACATATTTAAATAGCAACGAGAATGTATTTTATGATAGTATATACAATAATGTTGCTTTATGAAAAGAAAATATGCAAGATCAAGTTAAATTAGCTCTAAAACAAGCTAATTTAACCGAATTTAACCTGGATTATGTTATAGAAAGCGACACATCCTTATCTACAGGGCAAAAACAAAGATTAAATTTTGCTCGTCATTTTTACCGAAACAAAAATCTTTTAATTTTAGATGAAGCAGCATCGAATCTTGACAAAGAAAATACAAAAGATTTATTTAATAAATTAATGCAAAATCCAGATTTATTATTAATTAACTGCACTCATCATCTTGAAGATACTAGTTCATACGATGAGGTAATTAATTTAGAGGTAGCATAATGAAAAATGTTATATCAAAAATAAAAACACCATTTTTGTTTTTTGTTTTGGTTGCTATCATAGTTAATAGTTTTCAATTTGTTTTATCTATCTTAGAAGGTTATGCAGTTAATGCTGTTATCGGACAATACACATTTGTTAAAAATGATGCATTTTTAAGTTTTGGTATTTTATTAATTGTAATTGTGGCTGCATATATTATGTCATCGATAAGCACTTATTTTTATTATATGCTTTCAAATAAATTTGGGATATATACAGCAAAATCAGTTTCTAGAATCTTTTATAACCAATTATTTCAAGCAGATTCGAAAACAAAATCAAATTATTCATCGCAACAAGCCTTTGAACAAGTTTTTAATAATGCAAATGCAATCGCATATAATTCACTGCTTCCACTTGTAAACTTTTTATCTACTGCGATAAATTTAGCTGTAATATTGATTTTCTTTGGATTATCCAACATCATCGCATTTGCTTTTGTAATAGGAATTTTACTTTTATCAGCATTACCCAACTTTATCTTTTATAAAAAAATTAGTTGATATGTTGAGCAAAATCAACTTGTATTAAATGAATTAACATCAAAATTAACTTACTACTTAGAAAGATATTCATTATTATATTTTTCGAATAATCAAGAACTCTTATATAAGTTTATTGAAAATGAAGTAAAAGAATATTATCAAAAAGTTTATCATTTTGATAATATTAATGTTTGAAATAACAATTTATCAAATGCTATTACTGAAATAGGTGTGATTGTAGGTTTAATTGTGTTAGGATTTTTATATATAAAAAATCCATTATCAATATCGATTGGTTTAATATATACCTTTAAAAAAGGAATGGATGATAGTAAAGACAACTTTTCAAAAATGGTTGATGGATTAAAATATGTATTGGCATCACGGGTTTTATATAAAATGCTACAACTTAACTTTGATAAAGATCGAGGGAATGTAAAAATGCAACCTGTTGAAAGCATACAAGTTAAGAATTTAACTTTTGGGTATGAAAATAAACTCTTATTTGATAACTTCAATTATACCTTTAAAAAAGGCAAAAAATATGCTATTATTGGGCCATCTGGTTGTGGAAAATCTACTTTATTAAATTTACTTATTAATAATATCAATGATTATCAAGGACAAATATTAGTTAATAATGCTGATGTAAAAACTTATACTGATGCATCGATTAAAGATAATTTAAGTTATTTGAATGCAGAAAACTTTGTTTTTGATGTTAATCCATTTAATAATGTTTCGTTACTTGAAAATAACGAAGAAAAGGTTCTAAAAGCACTTAAACAAGCATATATGGATGAAGAAGTAATACAGAAGTTTAAGGATAAAGATTTTGATTCATATAATAATTTATCATTAGGACAAAAACAAAGATTAACTCTTGCAAGAAGTTTTTATCAAGAAAAGGATGTGATGCTATTAGATGAAACATTATCTAATTTAAATAAAGATTTAGCAGATAAGATTTTAAATACTTTATTAGAATCATCTAAAACAATTTTACTAGTTTCGCATCATTTAAATACAGATAAATTAGAAAAATTTGATGAAGTTATAAAGTTAGGTTAATAAATTAATTTCGGTTCATGTGAACCGAATTTTATTTACTTTTCATATATTTTCCATATTTAGTATCTTAAATATAGCGGATTTCGACCAACCAGTTTTTTTGTTTATAATTAAGAAAAACACAAAAAAGAATGGAAAAAATGACAATACAGTCTCCAAAAAGCAATTTAGTTGCATTAATCCTATGTATTTTTCTTGGTGTCATAGGAGTACATCGTTTCTATGTAGGTAAAGCAGGAACAGGAGTTTTATTTATCTTATAACTCTTGGTGTAAGTTTTGTATGATGAATAATAGATATCATCATGATAATTACAGAAAGTTTTACTGATAAATCTGGTGCTTTCTTAAAATGAAGCAAATAAATAAAACCAGTCCATTAATATGGACTGATTTTTTATAAAACAAAATAACAATAATAAATTTTACGAATAATTGAAAACGAGAAATAAAAAATTGAATAATATAAAAATCTTTACAAAGGAGGTAAAAAAATGATATTTTGGATCCAAGCAAGTCGAAAGACGAAAGATATGCGATTATAAAAAGGGTAAAAAATCAATAAGGATATCGCAAATATTAAGAAAGGAGCGATAATATTATGAATATAAACTTCAAGGATATCTATACATTAAACAAACAATGGTTGAAAACGAGTGAACTAAATTATTAATTTTTGCTTGCATCCATAATAATTATTTCACATTTTGTTATAATAATTAGAATTTGATATTTTTAAGCAAGTTTTTATTTATATTTTGTGAAAAAATATCATAATTTTTATTTTGGATAATATGATATGTATAGATAAAGATTGTGTAAAGTTCTTAAAAATAAATTTAATTTTATAAAAAGTTAATTTTTAGCTAAAAAAATACGAAAAAATTAACTTTTTATAAAATTAGTATATAATAAATATATAAATTAGAAAGGAAACAAAAAATATGTTAAGAGAATCAAACAAAGAAGAAGTTTTATCAGAACTTCAAAAACCAGGAGACAGATTAGTAGTTTTCTATGCCGACTGATGTGGGCCATGTAGAATGTATAAGGGTTCTTTACAAGAGTTAGCAGATAAAGACAATTTTGAAGTTTTAAGAGTTAATATTGATACTCATAGAGCTTTTGCTAAGGAATCAGGAACTGAATCTATACCTTATTCAAAATTATACAGAAACGGAAAACTTGTAAAAGAATTTACTGGTTTTAAACCATATGATGTATTAAAAAATGATATTCAAGAATATTTAAAATAAAGGTATAAAAAATGGTGCCGACAACTGGACTTGAACCAGCGACCCCGTCCTTACCATGGACGTGCTCTGCCTGCTGAGCTATGACGGCAACTTCTGATATTATACCATTTTTAGATATAAAATAAAAGATTAATTTTGGACTTTTATGTCTGTATATTATCTTTTTTACAACTTTTAAAACAGTTAAGAAATGAAATAAATTCTTAACTGTTTTTTGTTAAAGATTTGGTTAATATGACTCAGAAGTAAAATAAATTTCTTGCATCTTTGATTTTGAAACGAATTTTCATTTCTCATAAAGTTTTTTGAGCATTGCATCTATGAATATATCTTTATTTATATCAACTTACTGGTAAAGAAACGATGAGAGTTTAAAAAATCATAATCATAAACGACACCACATCTTCTTAGATCGCTTTAATGTTGAACATCATATTTTTGCAACCGTTACACTTGAGCAAAAACCAACAAAGTATCTAAATGCATTTAATGCTTTGTTCGATTATATTATAGATTTAAAAGATAACCCTGATTTAGCAATTTTTTTAGATGCTGATTTTGATGTAATTAAAAATCGCATCCTAAAAAGAGGTAGAGATGTTGAAATTAAAAACTTTGATTTGAATATAGATTATTTTAAAAGATTACATCAGTTATATCGTCCTTTGTTTGAGAAATTGGTGAAAAATATAATATTCCTTATAAAATAATTAACACAAATGATTTAGATGACCATCAAGTGTTAAAAGAAGCAACAAAAATTATAGATCGATTTGTTTACGAAAAATAGATATCAGATGATATCTAATTTTTGTCTATTTAAAAATTGATATTTTTAAATATAATTATAAAAAGAAAGGATAGAAATGGACAAAAAAGTACCTAGTTTGAGGTTTAATGGATTTGAAGATGAGTGAGAACAACAACTTTTTAAAGATATTTATGTTTTAGGTAAATCTGGTGGGACTCCTTTAACAACAAATAAAAAATATTATTCAGGAAATATACCTTTTTTAACTATTAAAGATATAACAAATTCAGAAAAACTTATAAAAAATACAGAAAAAAGAATTTCTGAAGAAGGTTTAAATAACTCTAACGCTTGATTGGTTCCAAGAAATTCATTAAATATGTCTATTTATGCTTCTATAGGAAAAATAGCGATTAATAAAGAAAATTTAGCAACAAGTCAAGCTATTTTTAGTTTTATTTTAAAAAATAATAAATTGCTTGATTTTTATTTCTATAATTTATTTTTTAAAAATTTTAAAAGACACTGAAATAAAGTATTATCAACAGGAACTCAACCTAATTTAAGTAGCGAGATGGTTAATAAAGCAAAAATTTGAAAATCATCAAATGAAAGAGAAAATATTTTAATAGGAAGCATATTTTCTTCTTTAGATTCTCTCCTTTTGCTTCATCAGCAAAAATATGACTTTTTAATGAACATTAAGTCAACTTTGCTATCTAAAATGTTTCCTAATCAAAACTCAAAATTTCCTAATATTCGTTTCTCTGAATTTACTCACGCTTGAGAACAGGAGGTTCTGGAATCGCTCTTTGATTCATATGGTGGAACATCGCTTGAGGATTATTTTGATAATTTTTCTCCTTATAAAGTAATAAGTATAGGGAGTTTTGCAGAGAATTTTACTTATAGAGATCAAGGATTGAGAATCGATTTAAACGAAAAGAGTTCTAAATACATATTAAAAAAAGGTGATTTAGCGATGATAATGAATGATAAGACACCTGAAGGAAAAATTATAGGTTCATGCTTATTAATAGACAAAGACGATACCTTTATTTATAACCAAAGAACTCAAAAATTATCACCTAGAGATGATAAAATAAATAGTAGTTTTGCTTACATCCTACTGAACTACAAAAGAAATAGAAATAAAATCATAAGAGATTCACAAGGTAAAACGCAAATTTATATAAATTGGTCAAGTGTCAAAAATATTACACACAAAATCACTTCAAGCCTCCCTGAACAACAAAAAATCTCCCAACTTTTCTCTTCTTTAGACTCCATCCTTTCACTTCATCAGCGTAAGTTGCAAATAATTAAAAATATTAAGAAAAAAATGTTAGAAAAAATGTTTGTTTAGGTTATAACACACAAAATATTGCAAAATGTAGGATATCAAAACATTCTTTGATATCCTAATTTTCGTGGGTTTTAAAATTTAGATAAGACTTGATATCGATCGCATCACTAAATCGATATCTTTATTTTCTAACTCATTAATGATATGTAAATAAATTCTTTCGGTAGTATTCATACTAGCATGACCAAGTCGCTTTGCAACGGAAGCTATTGATACCCCAGCATATAACAACAATGATGCATGTGTATGTCTAAGAGCATGAATTGTTATCGGTGGAACATTTGCTTTGTTACACCTGCGAATCAAAGTATCATTAATGGTTGAATTGTAAATTCGTTCTTTGAAAACAAAGATAGGTTTTTCCGGATCTAAGTCCTTTATTATCATTGCAAACTGTGATGTTGTCATTCAATCAAGTTGTACCTTGCGAATTGAAGATTTATTTTTTGTAGGAAGAAATCCACCATTTTCTTTATAATTTCAAGTCTTTGATACATTCAAGTTTTGTCTAACAAAATCAAAATCTTTTGGTGTAATAGCCAATGCTTCTGAAAACCTTAATCCTGTTTTAGCTATCAACAAAATTAATCAATCTATGTTTAATTGTGAATCTAATTTTAGTGTTTTAAGAAGCAATTGCAGTTGAAATTGATTAAGATATTTTTGTCTTTTTTCTCTAGGATTTTTTCCTTTAATAACTACCTTTCGAGTCGGATCGCTTTGTAAATAACCATCATCTAGTGCATCCAATATGCAACCCTTAAGATGATGATGAAAATCCATAGTAGTTTGTCTTTCATGGGTTAATGCATATTCGTTTAATAATTTTTGATATACATAGCGATCTAAATTACTTAGTTTAAGATTGGGTGCTAGTTTAATAAGTCATCTTAAGGTTAGTTCATATTTTTTATAACTAACATCCCTTATTGAATCTTTTTTATATACTAAGATTCAGTTTTCAAAAAATTTGTGTAATAGTATATCTGGTTTTCTTTTCATTATTCTCCTTTTAACCCACGGATATTATGTAAAAATCATATTATAGAGATAAAGAAAGAATAAGATATAAAATTATATACTACAACTTTCAATTTATAACTAATCTATCAAAAGAAACATTATACAGAGATTTTAAATTTTTAATTCCTTAAAACTAACAAGTTAAAAAAAGGATATAAAAAATAACCAATGGGGCGGTTGACGGGATTCGAACCCGCGAATGACGGGACCACAACCCGCTGTGTTAACCACTTCACCACAACCGCCATAATCTTGGTTATTGCTAGTATATTATACCGTAAATATCAAAAAACATAGTTTTATAACTATGTTTTTTTATGTCTATTATATAGGTATAAAAATAAAATATGAAATTTTTATACCTATATAATTTTTTTATTTATGATTTTTTCTCTTTAATGTAGGGAATAAAAGCACATCGCGAATCGAATCTTTTTCAGTAAATAACATAGTAAGTCGATCAATTCCAATCCCACATCCACCAGTAGGTGGCATTCCATATTCTAACGAATCAACAAAATCTCAATCTATATCACTTGCTTCGTCATTTCCGTTTTCTTTTTCTTGTAACTGTTCTTGGAATCTTTGCAATTGATCAATTGGATCACTCAACTCAGTATACATATTTGCATATTCTTTGGTATTTATAAATAATTCAGCACGTTCGGTAAATCTTGGATCTTTTGATTTAACTGTTAAAGGAGAAATTTCAATTGGATGTCCATAAACAAAGGTTGGTTGTATCAAGGTTTTTTCGATTAATTCTTCAAATAGTTCATTTATGATATGACCTAATTTAAAGAATTTTTGTATCTTTACTCCATTGTTTTTTGCTACTTCTATTGCTTGTTCAAGTGAAATATTTCTAAAATCTACATTAGTTGCTTCAGAAACCGCATCTACCATATCTAGACGTTTAAAAGGTTTTGATAAATCAATTTCTACACCTTTATTTATGACTTTTTCTTTACCGAGATTTCTTGCAATTGTTTTCAATAATGTTTCAGTGCGATTCATCATTCCTTCTAAATTAGAGTATGCTTCATAAAACTCTATTGAAGTAAATTCAGGGTTATGTGTAGTATCAATTCCTTCATTTCTGAATATACGTCCAATTTCATAAACACGGTCAATTCCTCCTACTACCAACTTTTTAAGAGGAATTTCTGTTGCGATTCTAAGAACGAATTCTTGATCAAGAGCATTATGATGTGTAGTGAATGGACGAGCAGCAGCACCGGATAAATAATCATTTAAAAATGGTGTTTCAACCTCCATATATTCTAGAGCATCAAAGTATTTACGAATTTGCGAAATAATTTTTGTTCTGGTTCAAAATACATCTTTTACTTCATCATTAACAATTAAATCCACATATCTTTTACGATATCTTTCTTCTACATCACTTAGTCCGTGATATTTATCAGGTAATGGTTTTAATGCTTTTGTAAGTAATTTTATATGTGTTGCTTTAACAGTCACAGCACCTGTGTTTGTCTTCATCACACTACCTTCAACATAGATAATATCACCTAAATCTAAGGTATCAACTAATTTTGCTAATTGTTCATCTTGTTTTTTATTAAAATATACCTGCATCTTTCCGTGATAGTCTTTCAATAAAATAAAAGGTCCACGCATAGTCATAATACGTCCTGCGATAGCAAGAAAATGCGGTTTTTCTTCAAGATGTTCTTTTGTTACATTTGAGTATGCTTTTTCAATATCATCTGAATAAGAAAGTTCTTTTAGGTTATCAGCTTTAGCAAATGCTTCAACTCCTAATTGTTCATATATTTGTAGTTTTTTTCTTCGAATTTGTTCTTGTTCACTATATTTTTCCATTAATTTCTCCTTTTTATTTATTTTATCAAAATCTTTATAATTGTTGATAAAAAAACGGCAAAATGCCGCTTTATAATTTAAAACTGGTTTTGCATACTTTTTCTAACGACTCTTCACCGTGTTTTAAAGCAAACTCTTTCACTTGTTGTTTTACTTTTGAACTTGCCCCATAAGCAAATTCATAATTTCATTCACTTCTTTGTTTATTCATATACTCTATTAAATAATAACGAGCTATTATCGATGCACATGCAACAGATAAATTTATAGATTCGGCTTTTGGTTGATAAATAATATCAATATCTTTTTTATTAATATCATTAAATAAATTTATTTCATTAAATTTTTTTTGATACTTTAAAATAGAGTTAAAAGTTGAATATTGATCAACTAATACTGCAAAATCTTTTACATTTATATTGTTATATTTGTCAAAAAAATGTTCTAAACAATGCATATGAATAAAATATTTGATTTCATTTGCATTATATTTTTTTGATACTAACTTATTATAACCACTCTGAGTGAGTACGTATTTGGTATATGGAATCTTTTTTATCAATTCCTTTGCTAATATCTGGATTCTATTATCAGTTAATAACTTTGAATCCTTTATACCTAATTCAGTTGCTCATAAATGTAAATTATTAGGTAAAAATGCACAAACACCTATGACTGGGGTGAAAAAATCACCTACTCCTGTTTCATCTATACCTATTATCTCCTTATTTTTATATAATTGATTAAAAACATCAAGTAATCTCACTAATCTTCCTCTTGACTTCTCTTTCTGCGTTTTTCATTAGATTTAGCTTTTTCAAGTTCTGGATTATCTAAAAATTTATTTATATATCAACCTACTCCACCATCTTTGTTTGTTTTTGCAATCTTTACGGTCGCATATCTTTTTACTTCTCTAGTTGAATTTCCCATAGCTACAGAAACATTAGCAACCTTAAACATAGGAACATCATTAAAACCATCTCCTATTGCAACTGTATTCTCAATTTTTACATCATAGTAACGAATCAACATACTCAATGCTTTCCCTTTGTTAGCAGTAATATTAGTCATATCAAACACAGGACTTAATCCTTCCCCTTTTGACCAATATGAAAACTCTGCTAAATCACCATATCTTGATTTTAAGTATTGCCTTAATGATTCAACATCTGTTGTTTTTTTCACATCAAAAATTATTCCTGTTGGCATTAAAGGTATTTTATGAAAGTCTAAACCTATTTTTAATTTTGCTGTTGTAGAAAATCCAAAAACTTTTTCTAAGTCTTCATCACGATGTTGTAATTGCACTCAATCTGGTCCTTCAATTGCAATATTAGAAACTTCCTGCTGGACTTTTTCATCACCTAAAATATAAAGAGCTTCATTTAAGTTTAAATATTTTATATAAGGGATAAAACTTTCATCATAAGGTCTGTGAATGTGTGCTCCATTATAATTAGAAACAACAGTATCCAATTTTAATGCCTCATAAATACTTTTAGTACTTCTTCATGGTCTACCTGTTAAAATACATACAATATGACCTTCTGAAACAGCACGATTTATTGCATTTTTTGTTTGTTCGTGCACTTCCCCGGTAGCACTGGATTGCAATGTTGTACCATCTAAGTCAATGGCAAATAAATATGTTTCCTTATCCATTTATCTCCTTTTTTATCTTGTTTATAGTTAAATAATTAAATATATTAAATTATACACATTTTTGTTGAGATTTTGGATTTAAAAAATCCAGCTGATAAACCGTGTACTTAGTAGTTGGAAACATATATCGCAATATGACCAATTTTTTTTACGTGACCAGCTCAGGAGAGTTGTACGCTCTAATCACGGCTTATATGTTATTTATCGATAACTTTTATAATAAAAATTCTATACACAAATAACAATATTTCAAAATTACTAGAAATGTTAAATTAGATTCTTACTGGAGGTACGATGCTGCTGATGCTAGCGAGTTTAATAAAGCATCATCTAACTATTTATTTGCTTATTTAAATGCTATTTATGCTAAAAATGATTTAGAAAAGATAAAAAGAATTAATTATAAAAAAGAACTTGCAATGAATAACAAAGCAAAATAAATTATTAAAAAGGTGTTGGGTTAAAGTATTTATATAAGTATAAATGCATATTTCTTTTCCATAAAATTTGCAGATATAAAGAGTTTAAATAACTTTTTATATCATTTTCTAAACTCTTTTTCTCATTTATTATAAAATAAAAATGTAAGAAATCGTATACTTAATTAATTTCTTACAAAATATTATGATAAGGAGATATTATATTGAAAAAAAAGATTAAAAAAATTATTTCTTTTGGAACCTTATTTTTTGGTTCTATTGTAACTTTTGCTGCAATTGGTTTAACAAATACAACAAAAATAAATAAAAAACCTTGATATCTTGAATATCAGAGTAAAAAAGTTGAAATTCGTATAAATAAAAATGGTGAACTTTTCAATTCAGTGAGAAATGTTGCTGTAAATAATAATTTTGAATTAAAACTTTTATTAAACTTTGATGAAAAACCTAATTCTGTTTATGATGAAAATTGGGTAAAAGATAAAAACATTGAATTTATAGAAGCAATTAAAAAGAAAAGATTAAATTTTAAAAAATATCAAATAAGTTCGATGATGCCAATTGTTTGATTTTATTTTGATGATGAAATTCAAAGAAAAAATTTCATTAAAAGCATTATAGATGAAAAAGAAATTTATAAAGGTATAATTTTCCCTAATGAAATACAAAATAAGCGGTTATCTTATAATAATAAAACAGATTGGGATGTGTATTTCGATCGTGATATAACAGTAGATAATACAAAAGATTTAGAAATAGTCAATTTCAAAAAACAAAAAGAAAGAGAAGATAACAGATATTATAATAATGTAGGAAATATAGGTGTTTTAGAATGAAATGGTATGATAGATGAAGGAAAATTACAAAATTTTCAAAAGTTTGGGATTAAATTTTATAATGTATCAAATTCAAATTATAGACATCATGCTAATGAAGTTTCAAATGTTGCTGTAGGTGATCGTGGTTATGATAGATATTCAAAACTTTTCTTTTCTACATTTATTAATGATTCTCAATGACAAACAGCCATAGAATGAATGGTTAAAGAAAACGGTGTTAGAGTTATAAACCATAGCTATGGACCAGAAAAAGATGAATATAGAAGAACATACAATGAAAATAATTTATTTTTGGATTACATATCAAGAAAATATGGAGTTGTAAATATTTTTTCTTCTGGTAACGGGAATGATGAAAAACAAACAGAAAATGAATGAATAAATGGTGATTTACTCTCTTTTAATGACATAGTTGTAGGTGCATTAGATTATAACCAGCAAACAGATAAACCGACTGAAACAATTGCTAAATATTCAAATTATTTATTACCGGATAAGTATACAAATCTTTCAAAACCTAATGTTGTAGCTCCAGGATATTTATATAGAAGATGACATAAAAGCGAAAATGGTATTTGAGAAAAATTTGGTGTTGATGGTACAAGTTTTGCTGCACCAGTAGTCACTGGTTTAGTCTCAACTCTGCTAAGAGAAAAAACATTTTTAGATAATGATAAAAACCGATTACAAGCTATAAAAGCCATTATAGGTGCTTCTTCAAGAAAACCAAATGTTAATAATTTAGAGTATAAGTCAAACGGATATTCAACTGTCTATGGTTCAGGAATAATAGATTTTGAAAATATGTTAGTTGCTTCAAATAACTTAGTTACAAAGCAGGTGTCAAAATCGGATAAAGATTTTGTTCTATCAACAAAAGAATTTTATGTGCAATCAGGTAAAAAAATCAAAGGTGCTAGTTCTTGATTATTCAATTCTGGTTTACTAAAATCGACAGAGAACTTACCAACATATAATGCGAATGTAAATTGATGATGATTTCTAGGGATTCTTGGTGGAGTAATAGCTAATTCCATCGAAGGTTCAAGGTTAAGCAAAGAAAAAGCAGAATGATATGATACTCATATAGATAACCAAAGACTTAATCTAAAAACAGTCAATACTAAGCAAGAAGATAAATTATTTTCAGACTACGATTTATATCTAGAGAAAAAAGATAGCAATGGAAATTGATTTGTAGTAAAAAGTATAACATCAGTTAAATCAAATGATGAAATATTAGAATATACAACAGCAGAGTCAGGTACATACCGCTTGAAAGTTAAAAAATATTCTGATGCATTGTTTGATAATTCAATCGATGATAGTTTAGCATTAACATATACAGTTCAGGACAAATAAGATGAAAAAGTTCAAAAAAATCTTTTTTCCTTTTTCTTCTAGTTTGATTTTCTTTATGACAGCCTGTTCTACTGCTAAAACATCAGATGTTAAAGTAGAAAAGAAATATAATTTAGAAGATATAGAAAAATTTCGTTCCCTAATTAATAAATATAACAACGAAAATGGTATTAAATCAATTTATGATGAATACTTTTCAGATTTATGAAGAGATAATAAAGAAAATAACGGTAAATTTAAATACTTATTAAATAATAGATATGAAATTATTACTTCCGAAAATGAATTAAAAGAAAAGTTTTTAAATAAATTTACATTAGAATATATCAAAAAATATTATCATATAGATCATTTTGTTACGAATCTTAGTTTTGATGTAAATACATTAACAGAAGAAAAATTAGAAAAAATGAACCGAGAAAAGTTTCAAGAGACCTTTTTGGATAACCAAGATATAAGTGAGTTCTTTAAAAATAAAAATTTGTTAATATATGAAAGTTGAGTCAGTCATGCTACACAAAAGAGTACTCTTGTTGCCGATTATAAAAATAATAATAAAACAAATTTACATTTCAATATAGTTGACTCAGATGACTTAGGATTTGTAATAAATATACCTCATTATGTAGGGATTAAATACTTAAAAATGGAAGTAAAGTATCTTAATAAATCCGATACTATAACCATTTCCCCTTTAATGAACCTAGAACAAAACAAAGATTTTTACGAATACCTTAAAAAGTTATACAAGGAAGAATAAAATCAAAATAAGAACATTTTTATGATGTTCTTATTTTGATAAACTTTGATTTTGCTTTAATATCCTGATTTTGATTGGTTTCCTTCTACTATCGCAACTGATCTAGATGTTCCAAATCGCGATGCCCCTGCTTGATGCATTTGAATCAGGTCATCTAATGAAGAAATTCCGCCTGCTGCTTTGATTTGTAATTTGTCTCCTGCTACAGATTTCATTAATTCAATATCTTTTAAATTCGCTCCACGAAAACTAAATCCAGTAGATGTCTTAATAAATTCTGCTCCAGATTTTAGCACTATTTCTGTAGCTTTTTTAATTTCTTCTTCTGTTAATAAAGCAGTTTCGATAATAACCTTTAAAATTTTATTTCCACATACTTCTTTAACTTTCTTAATATCATTTAAAACATATTCATAATCTTTTTGTTTAAAGCGACCTACATTGATTACCATATCAATTTCATCAGCACCATGATCAATTGCAAGTTTTGCTTCTTGTGCCTTTGCTTGTGTTATCATTGCTCCTAGTGGAAAACCTATAACACTGGTAATACCTACATCGCTTTTTTGCAATTTTTCAGAAGCATACTTAACTCATGATGAATTCACACATACGGTTTTAAATCCGTATTTTTTGGCTTCATCAATAAGTTTATTAATATCTTTTTCGGTTGCTTCTGCTTTCAAATAAGTATGATCAATCATCTTGTTATAATTCATTTTTACCTCATTTTATCTAAAATTATTTTATTTTCTACGGGTGTTTTATTAATCCGATATCCTTGCATTAATTCATTTACAAGGGTTGGATCAATAGGTTTTGATGAAGATAGGGTGAAAAGTTTATATCCTGGACGAACCAATTCATTTGTTTTTTTATGAATTGTGATTCCGGCTTCAAAATCTATGCTATCTTCTTTGGTTTTTCTTCCGGCACCAAGTTTCATAGCTACGATACCGAATGTTAAACTATCAAAAATTTCCATATATCCATCGATTTGATTAAACACATGTAATTGGTATTTAGGTTTTCAAAACTCATCACTTTGCAACTTATTCACATCACCATTTTGTGCTTGCACAAAGTCATAAAACTTTCTTAATGCACTTCCATCTGAAATCACTTTTTGTATTTTTTGCAATGCATCAGTTTCATTAATAGCTATTTTTGCTTGTTGTAAAATGGTTGCACAAGAAGAAAAAACAAGTTCATTAAAGTCATCTGGTCCTTGTCCTTGCAAAGTTTTTATTGCTTCTAAAACTTCGTTTTTATTCCCTATTTCTCTTCCAATTGGCCGATTCATATTAGTTATTTCAACTCTTACATCTACATTTAACTCTTTACCAATATCAATCATCCGTTTAGAAAGTTCCTTAGCACTTTCTAAATCTTTCATAAATGCACCATTCCCGCATTTTACATCTAATAAAATTGCATCAGCTCCTGTTGCAAGTTTTTTAGACATAATTGATGATGCAATTAATGGAATAGATTCAACAGTTGCAGTTACATCCCTTAATGCATATAATTTTTTATCAGCAGGAACTAATTTAGCACTTTGTCCGATTATGGCGATTTTATGTTTTGTAACTTGCTCAATAAATTGCTCATAAGTTAATTCGATGTGAAAACCAGGGATGGATTCAAGTTTATCAACAGTTCCACCTGTATGTCCTAGTCCTCTTCCGCTCATTTTTGCTACTGGTGCTCCGCAAGCTGCAACTATAGGTGCAACTGCTAATGTAGTTTTATCTCCAACTCCACCAGTAGAGTGCTTATCTACCTTAATTCCAGGTATCATAGATAAATCCATAACTTCACCTGAATGCATCATATATTTAGTCATTAATGCAGTTTCCTTAGTAGTCATTGAATTAAAAATAACTGTCATTAAAAATGCACTCATTTGATAATCTGGTGTACTTCCATCTACATAAGAGTTAATTAAAAACTTAATTTCTTCTTCATTAAGTTCTAAATTGCGTCTTTTTTTATCAATAATATCAACTACACGCATTTTATCTCGCTAATTTTAAAGCAATTTCCATCATTTTTGTAAATGAATTTTGACGTTCATTTGCACTTGTTTCTTCGTGAGTAATTAAATTATCACTAATTGTTAACAAACATGCCGCTTGTTTACCTGTTGCTTGTGCATTAGTAAATAATGCATATGATTCCATTTCTACACAAAGGGCACCCGATACATCAATTCTTTTTTTAAGTGGTACAGATGTATAAAATACATCAGATGAATGTACTCTTCCTTTATTAATTTTAGTTCCTAAATCAGAAGCAATCTTTTCTATTTCGGAATTTAATTGAAAACTTGGTTTAGCAATGTGATCATTTTCGTTTAAAACAAGTTTTCTAAACGAATTATTGTCTGCATATGCTTCAGTTGCTAAAACAACTTCATATAAACCCAAATCCTCTTTATATGCTCCTGCAGACCCAATTCTTATAATGCGATCTACATCATAGAATTTAAATAATTCATAAGAATAAATACCAATTGATGGACAACCCATTCCGCTTCCTGCAATTGTTACAGGTTTTCCTCTATAAGTTCCAGTATACATAAACATATTTCTGATTCAGTTAACTAATTTATAACCTGGATCTAAGTATTTTTCTGCGATAAATCTAGCTCTTAAAGGGTCACCAGGCATAATAACTGTCTTAGCAATATCCTCTTTAGCTGCTCTAATGTGTGGTGTCATAAATCCTCCTTATATGATAAATTACTATAATAATTTTATCACTATTGATTTTTTCTTAAAATATTATCTTATTTTATAGTATAATATTATTATGAAAATGTTTTCTTAAAAATTGAAGAAAAATTATATTTTTTATTTTTATGAAACAAGAATGTGGAACATATTTATATTATATATACTGCAAAAGGTAAAATTTGTCCAATAAAGGCACATTTAAAAAAGATTAAATATAATTAGTCTTTTAAATGTGCTTGACACAGCACTTAATCATTAAAAAATGATAGTAAGGAACATTTATGAAAAAGAGATTTTTATTTACAGGTGGAATGGCGCTGCTTACAGCAACTGCTATAACTGCTTCTTGCACAGCTTCACCAAGCAATTCAAGCGAGCATCTCCCCCCCCCATTCAGCTCAGTTAATAGTTAAATCGCAGCGTGATAAATCTGATTTTTTTATTCCAGCGAATGAAAAAATTCGATATGTTGCAATTGGTGATTCAATTACAGAAGGATTTGATGGAACATTGTTAAGATCATATCCTGGTAAAAAAGAAGCAGATGGAAGCATCTCTGGTGTTTCATATCCTGCTTATTTAGCGAGACTTTTAAACCAGAATAATCGTGTAGATGACTTTGAAAACTTCGCTATTTCTGGTTCAAGATTACTAGATTGACTTCGTTTATTTAATATCCCTTATCAAAGTGGAATACCATATGAAAATAAGAATGAAATTACAATTTTTGGTAAGGATTGAAAAACATATGCACAAAAAGTTAAAGCAAAATTAAAGGATGCTAACTTAGTTACATTCTCACTTTCTGCTAATGATATGTTGTTTTTACTTTTCCAACAAGCATCCAAAGATGATGTTGTAAAAATTGTTAAAAAATACTTAGCAAAACAAGCAATTGCTGCTGATGTCGTAGCATTTTTTACCAAATTACTTAATGATGCATTAAGAGAAACACAAAAAAGATTATTAACTTTTGTTTCAAACCTTAGAACATTTGCCCCAAATGCAAACATCAATATTATTAGTTATCCAACCCCGATGTTTGGAATGGCTAATATTTTAAGGGATTATGTTAATAAGTTATTAGGTGGTAATTTTGATATTTCACCATTTGATTTTCTTATTAACCACCTTAATAACGGACTTAAAGAGGCCGCAAAACGTGCTAATATAAACTTCATTCAAGCAGTTAATGCTGATTATTGAAATCATAATGTAACTAAGTTTACTACCTTATTCTTTGATATTCACCCTAATATCTTTGGTTACAAAAAAATCGCAATGGATATTTATCTTAAGATAACTAATCCATCATTAAATGTTAATGATTATAAAAACTATGATTTTTCACAACAATACTTAAACTTAGATGCTGATACTGCTAAATATGAAATTCAAGTAAAGGAATCGAATGCTAAAGTTCTTGGTTTTAACACTGATGCTTACTTAAAAACTCGCACTAAACAAGAACAAGAAGTAGCTTCCGAAAGAAAAGTTTCTAACTTTAGCACCAGAATCGGTGAGTTAACTAACGACTTACTTGAAGGTGCTAAAGATGCGTTTAACTTCTTAGCTACTAATTCTACTTATAAACAACTTGATCCAAACGGACTTTTAATTAACTTATTGAATCAAAAACTTAGCAGTGGAAAAAATGGTAAAGATTCAATTATTGATACTATTATTAATGCTAAAACAATTAAAAACATAATCTATAACACCGAATCTGCTCTTTCAGAACTGCGTGCAAAGGGACAATTAACTTTAGATAAAGTTGCTCCGGTATTTAAGGATGCAGTCTTCAATATTGAAAACCTTGCTTTATTAATTGCTTCGCTTTCACAAAGTGAACTAGTAACAGAACACAAAGATCAGCTCGCTGTTGCTTTAAAAACAATCTTAAAAAACTCTTTAAGTGTTTTCAAAGACAAGATTTCAGGATTTTTAAATTCTAAATTACAAGAAAATCTAAGTGATTTTAACTTCACAAAAGATGATTTAAATCAACTTTCGCAAGCATTTATTTCATCACAATACCTTAAAAACTTAATAGATTTATTAATCGATTCATTTATCTTAAATCCAAGTAAATTCACTGAAGTTAAAACCCTACCTGATATCATTCGTGCTTTATTTAGTGATGAAAATCAAAATCAACAAATTACAGCTAATGTAAATAATCTCCTTATTGAAGTTCTTTCAAATCCGAAACTTAAGAAAATTACTACTGAAATTATTTACAATTTCCTTAAGAAAGGACAAATTGATAAGAATATCACTTCTGAACAAGTTGAATCTGTTGTATCCGACTTTTTAGCCTTAATTACCAATGTAAACAGTGAATTTAAAGTCTTTGATGAAGTAACTTTATCAGTATTAAATCATCTTAAAACTGTAGGTGACATCAAACTTCCTGATTTATTTACCAATGCAATCAAAGAGGTTTATGATAAATTTACTACAACTGGAAACCCAACAATATTATTTAGCATAATCAAAAGAGTAGCTCAATCAGATTTATTCAAAAATCACAAGGACTTTGCTAAACAAGTAGTTAAAAATGCATTAGATGAAAATAATTTAGCAAGAATTTCGCAAGAAATTGTCAAAACTATTAACAAGCAGAAAGAGGTTTCTAAATACATTTCATCTGATGCTGTAGCAAAATTAGTTCAACTGATCTTTAAGCAACCACAAATACATACACTTTTAGATGTAAGTGTAGATGCAATAATCGATAATGTGGATATTTGAGATAATGCTAATAATTTCACTGATATAGTTACAGAAATTGTAAAACGTGTTCCTTATGATAGCAACAAAGATTCAATTAATGCTGTTTTAAATAACATTATTAATGATCCAGATTTTGCTAATGTTTTAATTGATGCGTTTTCAACATCAATACAAACTTTTGGATTAAATAGCAAAGATCCAAAAATTAGTCAATTTATTAACGATTTAATTACACACATCCTAAAATGAATCAATGATAACAAATTTACCCAAAACATAATTGATGTGATCGGAGAAAGTCTTTCAGAAATTAAAACATCAAACAATCCTTTTGATGAATTTGCAAAAATTCCATCAAAAGTCTTTGATGTAATCAAAGATAAATTTACCAGCTTACCAAGTGAAAAAATTCAAGAATTAATCTCTGCTCCTTGAATCTCACAAAATTCTGATGCTGCGGCAGCAATTATTAAAGTTATTTTCAATGAACTAAATAAACGTGGTATCTTTGCTAAAAATATTGTTCCTGCTTTAAAAGATTTATTATCAAAGGATGCAGCAAAACCTTATCTAGATTCCAACGAAGTAACTCCATTATTAACATCATATTTACAAACTCAGCAAGGTATAAATTTCTTAGAAGATATAATTAAATTAATAATTTTAAATCCTAACCTTTTTGATAAATCAAATGGCCCTAGGGATATTACTAACATATTATTAAATAGTGCAGACTTTAAAAACATCCTAAATAAATACCTTGCACCACTTTTGATTCCACAGGCACAAGCAAAACATCTACCAAATACAGTTGCAAAACTTCTTCGCGAATTTGCTCGTAGATATAACTACAACATCGCAGATGAGTATCTTGATTTACTTCAATCACTTTATCCAAGTTTAGTAGATTTACTAAATCAGATGCAAAACTTTCCACAAGTTGCTAGTGCAGCAATCAAAGGACTTTCTGAATCAGAAAACGTTGATCAAATTGCTTGAAATATTTTTAGTGAAATTTCAAAAGTTATTAACTTCAAAGACTATGAATTTTGAAAAAAAGTTATTGAAACACCATTTATTTCTGAACATAAAGATCAATTTAGAAAACTACTTATTTCGTTCTTTAATACTTTCAAAACACAAGATTTATCATATGTTTTAGAAACTTTCTTACCTGATACATTATTTAATTTAACCAAGGAACAACTAAAAGAACGCATAAATGCATTATTAACTCACGATGAATTTGTATCAGTTTTAGATAGCACTATACAATATATTTTAGACAACACAAGCAAATTTACTAACTTCAACACATTCACAGATGCACTAAGAGATGTTGTTAAAAATTCTATTTTAGAGAAGTTATATAACGATTTTATTAAAAATCAAGCATGAGTTGATCAAATTCTTGATAAAGCATTAACCGATGAACAAAAACAAAGTTTAAGTAATTTAGGAGCTGATTTACACCTACTTAAAGAAGGTACAAAAGAAATAATTAATGATTCAAGTTTAAAAACTCAAATTTTTGCTGCTATTGATGATTTATTATCAAGACTTGATACCTTTAAAACTTTTACAAGTCGATCAGATTTGGTGCAAAAAATCTTTACTTCACAACCTTTCCAAGATGCAATTAAATCTATATTAACAAATATTTTTGCAAAATTATATACATCTAACAATTTCAAACAACTTTTGGCAAAAGTTTTAGTAAAACAAATTAATAAAACATCTTATGCATCGATATTCAAAAACATCGATGCATCAAAACAAGAAAAAGCTACTGAATTATTAATTGATGCCTTCGGTGTAACTGACAAAACTTTAAAACTTTCTCAAAGTTTTATCGATGGACTTGTAAAACTGCTATCAACCAACGGTACACAAATTGAATTAAGTGTATTATTTAACAAATGATTAGAGCAAGTTAAGGTATTTGCTTCTGATCCAAGTTATGAAGCAAAATTCATTCAATTGCTCAATAATATGCTTGCTCTACCACAACTTAAACAAGGTGATAACAAGGACATCTTTAGTAAACTCCTTGAAAATGGATTTGAACTTCTTATTAATCAAATTGATTTTGGTGGAATCTTATGAAACACATTCGGAAGTTACCTAGAAACCTTTGTCAACAATAACCTTATCAACAAAGAACAATTCACTACAATTATTAATTCTGCTTTAAGAGTCAATGGACTAAAGACAGTCATTGTTAATATCGTCAAATACTTCATCGATCACAATGACACCTTTAAAGATGCTAAATCTGTTTTAGATGTTATTAAAAAATATCTAAATGAATCAAATAATGAAACTAGTTTTAAAGATGCTATTAAATCTGTATTAAAAACTGCATTATCTTCAAATGATCTAAAAGTCGTAATTAAAGCAATTATCAATAATGTAATAACATACTTAAATATCCAAAAAACTGATCATATAACAACATTTATCGATGCAGTCGCTAATGATTTTGATGGATTATTTGATCGCACAGGTGTATTTGATAAAATATTATCAGCAGCAGTTGATTCAGTTAAAAATAGTAGTGATTTAGCAACCTTTGTAACCAATTTTACCAACAACATCAAAACTAATGTTAATTTCTTGCACTTTGATTTATTTAAGAAAGTTCTTAATGATAAAGTTATCAGCGAGCACAAAGATGGTGCTAAAGAGTTGTTCCATGCGATTGTAAGTAACTTATTAAATAACGAAGAAAAAACCAAAACATTTATTAAATCAATCAACATTTCTTCTTTCTTTATAAATCAAAGTGAACTCACTGGACCAGAATTTATCAATGATGCATTCGCTCTAGTACTTAAAGACTCTAATATCCGTGATTTAATCAATTTAATTCTTAGCGACTTTATCGATCGTGCAACTGAATATAATAATAACAGCGATTGATGAAGTGCATTAAATACCTTGTTTAAATCAAGTAAATCAGAACAATTTAAAACTAAATTCACTGAATGATTAAAGAGTGTACTTAAAAATCCTGACCCAAGACTTCCAAAAGGACTTGCACAATTATTAATCGCATCGCTTAAAAAAGCAGGTTTTGCTCTAAACGATGAAAGTGATTTAACTTTATTTACTACTGTTTTAACCAACTTAATGAAACAACTTGCTCAAAGAGATGAATTATCAAAAATGATTACACATATTTATGATAACATCAAGGCAATTGACTTTAGTAAGGATCATAATCCTAATAAAGTAAAACGTGCAATCATGGATGGTGCTTTATATATGATATTAACTGATGATAAAAAGAAGATATCATTAACCAAAATTGTTGCACAAAAAGACTTACTTAAAGCGCTTGTTGATTCAATCGGTGATGCTAACTATATAACCTTAGTAAACAGATTATTTGAATCATCTAGTCGTGAAAATAAAACAGGAATTTATAAGTTTATTGATAACTTTACTAAGGTTAAACCGGCACAACCTGCAAAACCACAAAATGTACAAGGTGCATCACCAAACTCAAGCAACCAACCAAGCAATGAGGATGTATCTAAAAATGATAATTCAGATGAATCATATGGTTTTGAAACAGGTGGAATATCTCAAATTCTACAAAATGCATCCGGTGTTTCAGATTTAGTTGCTGTGTTAACTGAACCAGCATTTAAAGAGATGATTAAAAAATCAGCAGATAATTCTTTTGACTATACAAATAATAACAAAAAGAATAATCCAGAATATAAATTCTTATTTAGACTTTCTGCGCTGATATTATGATGAATTCATGATGGTGCTGGTGTAACAGGAGCAACCTTCTGAAATAGTAGTAATTATGATGTTCAAGGTTACTGAAATGATGGTTTACGAAAAGCATTTAATGCTGCCGCAACTAAGGATTCTAAATCTAGTTGAGACAAACTAACTAATGATAAAAAAGTTGCTATTGGAGCTACTTCAAAAACAAATCCAAGTATTTTTGATGATACTTATATTATTGGGACTAAATCTACTTCATTTTGAGGTACCAACAATAACTCTGCTACCAAATATGACAAGAACTTGCTAATCAACTACATTTTCTATAACAATCACGGTAATCAAAATGATAAATATATTAGCAATAAAAAAATGAAGGATGTGTTGTTAGAAGCAATCGAAAAAGGATATTTAGGTTGACAAGGAACTGCTAAATAATCCGAAAGGAATCTATGAAAGTTAAAAAATTATGATGATATCTTAGTTTTGGTAGTATAACTATTTCTTCTGTTGCTTTTGCTGTTGCTTGCACACAACAAGTTCAACAAAAGCCAAAACCAAAACAAACTGATGATATTTTTAATCAACATGTTCTTCCACAAATAACCTTAGCAGATGTAGCACAAGATACTAAAAAATATACCAAAGATGATTTACAAAAAGCTCTTACAAACTTTTTAGCTGTGATTGCACCGGGATTTATAGTTTCTAATGCATCCAAAAATACTAATAATTTAAACAACAAAGAGACTTTAGATAAGTTAAATACTTTTGTAAAAGATATTATGAATCTAATCCCAACAGGTGGAGATTATAGCACTCTCACTAAGGTAATGCACTTTTATACAAAAGCATTACTTACACCAGGGTCAAAACATGTGGTCCCACAAAACATTGTTTCAGTTCTTTTCCAAATTTATGCCGGCATCCAAAGTTTACAAGCGCAAGCTGCTGCTTTGCAGCAACATAAATAAATAATAACAAGGATTGATATCCTTGTTTTTTTAATATTTTTAATAATTATGTATTTATAAGTAGCATTAAGATATAATTAAATTATGGATAAGAAATTACTTGATTTATTTGCTGGTTGTGGTGGATTAACATATGGATTTGTAAAAAATGGTTTTGTGATTACAGACACCGTAGAATTTTGAAAACCTGCACTAGATACATATAATCTTAATTTTAACCAAGATGCTTATGTTAAAGACATTACAGATCCACCTGAATTTCCCACTTTAATGTATTAAAAAATCGTTTAAGCCTTAAACATAGGCAAAAACGAATTTTTTAATAATTTTTTCTTACTGTTTCACAGTAATCATTAAAAAGCGTTCAACCTTCTTCGAAATTAAATCCTGTAATTTCGTTTCTTATACTTTCTATAA